>JBLHNV010000064.1:0-11364 GCA_047623125.1 Janthinobacterium sp.
CCGAAGCACAGGCCCAGAAACAGGTGCAGCCTGGCGAGCAGGCTCCGGCTCCGCCGCGCAGCAGCGTAGGTCGCCGCAGCATCAATGTCAAATACGAGCGATGGGGAGGGCGGTGAAGATGAAGATGAAGATAAAGATGAAGATGAAGATGAAGATGAGAATAGCGCGGGAATAGGCATCGGTTATCTTTTCGTTAAGACCAAAAAGATAACACGAATGAGAACCATTAACAATTAATTATTGCCCGCCTATTTGCACACCGATTCGGCGCAACCCGCATCTCAGATACAGGCCGGGCTAAGAGCGCGCAAGCAGCCGTCAACTCGCCCCCTGCTGCCGGTTATGGCGCCGGGATCTTGCCGACGCTGATCTCGATGGCCGCGTAATAGGCCGCCAGATCCTCGATATCTTGTGGCGTCAGCATTTGCGCGACGACCGACATTTGCGCATTCTGGCGGGTACCGGCCTTGAACGCGCTCAGCTGCATCGCGGTATACATTTCCACCTGGCCAGCCAGATTCGGCGTGCCCGGCATTGTCGCGATGCCATCGACGCCATGGCAGGCTTGGCACATCTGGGCCTTCTGGCGCCCTTGCTGCACGTCGCCAGCAGCACCGGCGGCGGCCGCTGCAACCAGCAACACCGCCAGCATGGCGCTGCGCGCGATTGGGCCGTTGAGCTTATGTTTGAGTAGGTGCATGGCTTTTCCGGAAAATTTGTAAAATGAAAAACGGCCCGGGCTTGCGACCGGGCCGTAGGCTAGATACGATTACTTGCCGTCGTACCAGATGCGATAAACAGCGCCGACCAGGTCATCGGACACCAGCAGCGAGCCATCCCACGATTGAGCGACATCGACCGGGCGACCCAGATAATGGCCATCTTCATTCCAGCCTTCGGCGAAAGGAGTCGACGGTCCCGCGGCATGGCCATCAGCCTTGACAAAAGTGACCATCAGGCGTGCGCCAACTGGTGACTTACGGTTCCATGAACCATGCTGAGTCGAGAAAATGGCGCCAGCATATTTCGCCGGAAACATCTTGCCCGTATAGAACGTCAAGCCCAGATCAGCTGCGTGCGCCGTCTGTTCGACTTCGGGGAACACGACGTCAGCTGGCGGTTGCTCAGCCTTGTACTCGTTGGTGCGGGTCTTGCCACCGCCGTACCAAGGGAAGCCAAAGTTCTGTCCCATTTTTGTGACGCGGTTCATCTCGCCAACCGGAATCTCATCGCCCATGCCGTCGACCTGATTGTCATTGCTCCACAGCGTTTTGTCCTTCGGGTTGAAATCCATGCCCATCGGATTGCGCATACCGGTCGCATAGACTTCACGCTTGCTGCCATCCTGGTTCATACGGATGATGCCGCCGATGCCCGTTTCAGCGTACAGAGCCATTTTTTCCTTGGCCGGTACATTGAAAGGCTGGCCCAGCTGCACATAGAGCTTGCCGTCAGGTCCGACTTTGCAAATGCGCGACGTATGGTTGTAGCTCACTTCCGAAGTCGGGATCAGCTTGCCTTCCGGAACGACGACATTGACTGCGACATCAGCGCCTTCATAGAAAAATTCGGCAGCCGGGAATTGCAGCACGCGATTTTGCTCAACCACGTACAAGAAGCCATCGCTGGAAAAACAGGGGCCGTTAGGCACCAGCTTCGGGATCGACGGTGCGAATTCCTTGACTTCATCGGCCACTCCGTTGCGGGAGCGATCGGTCACCGCATAGATCTTGGTCTTGCGGGTGCCGACAAAAGTGACGACGCCTTGCGGCCCGACGGCCATATGGCGCGCATCGGGCACCAGTGCATACAGGTCGATATGGAAACCTGGCGGCAGTTTGATCTTGGCCAGCGTTTTCCTGGCCTGATCAGCCTTGGCACCGGTCTGCGGAATCGCAGGCCAGTCCATCTGCGCGGTCTGACGCATCGCGCCCAGTGTTTCAAGAGCGCCATCACCCTGTGCGGCGATTGCAGGCACGGCCAGGGTGGCCATTACCGCTGCGGCAAGCAAGTACATTTTCATAAAATCAGTCTCCTCACGTTGTCAAGTTGTGAAATATTATTCTAATAACGAAGCCAGATCAGCATAGTCGTCATACAACTCTGATGTCAACAACTAGTTAATTGCCGCATGCAAACACGCGCATGGCACGCCGCCATCGCCTTAGCGCAGCCTGCTTGAGCGCGATACAGAAAAGACAAGGGGCGCCTCACCTGTGACTAATACACATAAATAAAGTGACTAAACGTGCCACCTGTAACGTTTATGAATGCGTATACTATGGCACTATCACCGTGCAAGTACTTTGTCATCGATAATGACCCTACCCCATTTACCGGGGCCAGCCAAGGATGAACCCATCCGGAAAACATCCGGTGCGCGATGGCATGCATCAGCATGGCCATAATAACTGCCCTATTACTTTCCTTTTTTTGAATCACGACAATTTACAAGGTTTTTTATCATGACTGCACGCACCAATTGTCACCAACTTCAAGTCGCCACCGTTTTACATAACTTCATCGAAGACAAAGTTCTGCCGGGCACCGGCGTTGACAGCGCCAATTTCTGGCAAGGCTTCGATGCCATCGTGCGCGACCTGGCCCCGAAAAACGCGGCATTGCTGCTTGAACGCGACCGCTTGCAAACAGCGCTGGACCAATGGCATGGCGCCCATCCTGGCCCGATCAGCGACATGGCGGCCTATCGCGCCGAACTCGAATCGATCGGTTATCTGGTAGCGCGCCCCGGCGACGTGACGATCACCACCAGCAACGTCGATGCTGAACTCGCGCTGCAAGCGGGCCCGCAACTGGTGGTGCCTATCCTGAATGCACGCTATGTACTGAACGCAGCCAATGCGCGTTGGGGTTCGCTGTACGATGCGCTGTATGGCACCGATGCCATCGCCGAAACCGATGGCGCAACAAAGGGCGCCGGCTACAACCCGGTGCGCGGCGCCAAAGTCATCGCATTCGCGCGCGACTTCCTCGATCAGGCAGCGCCACTGGCCAAAGGATCGCACCGCGATTCGACCAGCTATCAGGTGGTTGACGGTCAACTGTCCGTCACTTTGAGTGACGGCAGTGTCACCAAACTGGCCGATGCACAAAAATTCGTCGGCTACCAGGGCCAGCCAGCTGCGCCGACATCGGTGCTGCTGCAAAACAATGGCATGCACGTCGACATCCTGATCGACGCCAGCAAAGGCATCGGCAAGGAAGATGCCGCCGGCGTGGCCGACATGGTCCTCGAATCGGCGCTGTCGACCATCCTCGACCTGGAAGACTCGGTCACGGTCGTCGATGCCGAAGACAAGGTCCTGGCCTACGACAACTGGCTCGGCATCTTGCAAGCGACGCTGGTCGAAGAAGTCAGCAAGGGTGGCAAGACATTCACCCGCAGCCTGAACCCGGACCGCACCTATACGGCTGCGGCCGGCGCGGCTGACGCCAACGATGGCATCGTCACGCTGCACGGGCGCTCGCTGTTATTTCTGCGCAATGTCGGCCATCTGATGACAAACCCGGCGATCCTGTTTGGCAACAACCAGGAAATTCCGGAAGGCATACTCGATGCAGTCGTCACCGTGACCATCGCGCTGCACGACTTGAGGCGCAAGGCCGGTCAGACAATCGGCAATTCGCGCACCGGCTCGGTCTACATCGTCAAGCCAAAAATGCACGGTCCGGCTGAAGTCGCATTCGCCTGCGAGCTGTTTGGCCGCGTCGAAACGCTGCTCGGCTTGCCAGCCAATACGGTCAAACTCGGCATCATGGATGAAGAACGCCGCACCAGCGTCAACCTGAAAGCATGCATCAACGAAGCCGGCGCCCGCGTCGCCTTCATCAACACGGGTTTCCTGGACCGCACCGGCGATGAAATGCACACCGCGATGCGCGCCGGCCCGATGATGCGCAAGGGCGACATGAAGACCAGCGCCTGGCTCACCGCCTACGAGCGCAGCAACGTGCTGGTAGGCTTGTCGTGCGGATTGCGTGGCCGGGCCCAGATCGGCAAAGGCATGTGGGCCATGCCGGACCTGATGGCAGCAATGCTGGAACAGAAAATTGCTCATCCAAAAGCCGGCGCCAACACTGCATGGGTGCCTTCGCCGACGGCGGCAACGCTGCATGCACTGCACTATCATCAGGTCAAGGTCGCTCAAGTCCAGCAAGAGCTGGAAAAGATCGACGCCACGGTTGAAACCGAGCGTTTGCTGAACGACTTGCTGCAAGTTCCGGTCGTGGCCAAGCCAAGCTGGTCGGCGGCCGAAATTGCGCAAGAACTCGACAACAATGCACAGGGCATTCTCGGTTACGTGGTGCGCTGGATCGACCAGGGCGTTGGTTGCTCGAAAGTGCTCGACATCCACAACGTGGGCCTGATGGAAGACCGCGCCACGCTGCGCATTTCCAGCCAGCACATCGCCAACTGGCTGCTGCACGGCATCGTCACCGATACACAAGTGCACGAAACGCTGCAACGCATGGCCAAGGTCGTCGATGGCCAGAATGCCAGCGATGCGCTGTACCAGCCGATGGCGCCGAACTTCGACGCATCGAGCGCTTACTGCGCAGCGCGCGACCTGGTCTTCAAGGGCCTGGAACAGCCTAGCGGTTACACCGAACCGCTGCTGCACGCGTGGCGCCTGAAGGTCAAAGCCGCAGCGAAGTAAGCCTGCAACTGTCCCATCAAAAACGCCTCGAAAACGAGGCGTTTTTTTTTGGCTGATTCGTTTGGTTGACGGCCGGACTCGACGGCTGGCACCATGCACTGTCCAACCGATGCTATCGATCAGAAACTGGACGCAGCTCAATCGGGCAGACCTGCGCCGCTGCGAAATGGATAGCATCGTCCTTGCCTGGTGCCTCCGAGTACGGGCTCCAGCGCACGCAACAAGGCTATTTCAATGCCAGCATCAGCGCATTGACCAGACCGACCCAGTTCGTCAGTGCGACCGCAATAGAAGTCTTGCTACAAAATTATTGCAAGCCCTACAACCGCCCTATTTCGCATCGCGCCATTGGTCGCACAACACCGGCACGAGCACTCAGGCAATGGCAGCAGACAAGGTCCTGTTTATTTGTCAAACCGGTTCATGGCAGGCGGCACGCGGAAAATAGCTTGCGTTTCAATCCTCTTGCCGTGTCACACAGTCCCCGTTGCGGATGAACAGCGCAGGTTTCGTCTGACAATTTCTAAATCGTACGACAACAAGACGAACTGAAAAAAGCGGCGACCTGTGTGTTCATCAAATATTGAGACTGGACTCCACCGAAATGATTGACTTTAAAACATCTTCGCGTATATCCTAAATGATCGATTCAAAAAATAAATAGTGTTTTTTGAGGAACAAATATGTTCAAGGATTTTTTTCCCTCCGCATCCCAGGCACGCACCATCACAAGATACGACTGCAAGGTTACATTGCGGCTTGTCATCGTCAGTCTTCTCCTCCTCAGTTTTTCTTTTATGCAAACTGCATGCGTAACGAAATATCCTGAATCAGAAGGAAACTCTTTTCTGACGTATCCACTTCCGGTTTGCACGGAAGAAAAATTGGTATTAATGAAGATGCAAATTAACGAAACGATTGAAAGACGTGGCGCATCGGGGACCATTTGTGTCACCGGTCCTTTGCCAAAAAAAGCGCGCACCTCGAAAACATCTGATCAAAAAAAAATTCGCCTTGTAGAGCAAAGAAACATGCCATACGAAAAAAACGTACGCGCTGCCTTGGAACCACCTTTCATGAAAAATGGCCCTGAGAAAACATTTGGAATTGCGTTGTCCGGAGGCGGCAGCAAGTCTTCATCATTTTCCATGGGGGTGATGGCAGGGTTGGCGGACCATCAACTGCTTGATAGTGCCGATTACATCAGCACAGTTTCAGGAGGGGGGTATGCAGCCTATTTCTACTACGCCCACCATTTATTTCCTTTATTACGAAAAGGTGGCCGCCCGGTTGTCACCAATACAGATTTATACCGAGACTGCATAGACGAACCCCCCCCTGAACTTGCCATTCAACACGTGATCGATTTGGTGAAAAAAGTCAACCATTGCAGTCGGCCTGGATTAGTTTCCATATCGAAAGTAGCAGCTCAAAAAGCCGAAGACATTCGGTATCAGGCTTTTTTGAGATGTACTCAAGATATCCTTAGACCGGGCCAGTGCGATATTAATACGACAGAGCGTCTTGACTTCGGTTTGTCAAAAATCAGTCTTCTCGGATCGATCTCGTTATTCCCATTCAGTAATATTGCAAATACCCTCTTTGACTGGGGTTACTCCACGTCGCCAACCGCGCGCACCTATCACGACGGAATCGGACTTAGCAACGGAGCGACCTTTGCCAGCGCGTCGGCGGTCGCCGGTGGTCAGAGGCCAGAGGGGATGACTTACTGCGGACCCGACACATCAAACGACAACAAGATTTTTGATTGTTTTCGAAATACGTTTGATCCTGATCCACAACCGCTAACGTTCGACGACCTCCGGACAGGGTTGCTCAAATTGAATGCTCAGCCGGATAGTCATATACCATTTTGGATCATCAATGCGACTGCGCCGCAAAGTCGCAGTGTTTTTGGCTGGCTAGGAAAAAGCAGAGATGATGTATCGAACCATGACATGTTTGAAATGACTGCCGTTAGTCATGGATCGGGGCGTTACGGATACGTCTCTGCTCCGGTATCGATCTACGATATGACGACGCTTGACGCTGTTGCCGCGTCCGCTGCATTTCTTGACTCCAATCAACTCGTGTACCAGAACCGCGTTGGCAAGACCCTTGCCGGGCTGGGTCTTCATCTGGCCAATCTCGATTGGGGCTATGACATCCCGAACTACAATGTTTCGACGAGACGGCGTCAGATCCATCGTGCCTTGCCTGTTCCGTTTTACTACGCGGACGGACTGGTAGCAGGATTGGCCGCAAGCGGTCCAAATTCCGAGGAATTAAAAAATCGAAAGAGATCTGTTTATATCAGACTAATCGATGGTGGAAACTCAGAGAATCTTGGTGTTTATTCGCTCATCAAGCGCGACACCAAAACAATTTTGATTTCGGATGCGGCACAAGATGTGAAGGGACTTTTCGGTGATATTTGTGGCTTGAAAACGCGACTCAGCAACTCGACTGAGAACCTGTTTCCACGATATTTATATGTTCCTGGCTTGGCCCAATTTGATGAGCACTGCAAAAATCTTGGCGCAAGTGAAGGGTACGACCTGCACCGTTGGTCAGTGGCACATCCGATTCTGGTTGGATGCGTTCGAAGCTTGCCGTCAAAAGATCCCGAGCATGAAGCTTGCCAGAATTTAGATAAGTCTGAAACACGATTATTTATTATCAAACCTGCCATTGACTTGCCCAACTTCGTGAAAAATCAACTCATCACGGAAGGAATTTCAGCAAAGGTTTCCAAGTGCCATGTACGCGACATCGGGGCCGAACCTGAAGACAAGATGTTGAATTGCGACACGGCCGTATTTATTGTCGCTAACCGCGATAAAAAAAATAGCGTCAAAAACCGCGATGGAAAAAAGCTTGGTACCTGTCCAATCTTCCCCCAGCACGGCACGGCATTGATGACGGCGAACTCGTCAGCAACGCTTTTTGTGGCATATCGGGAATTGGCACGACAGTACATCGGACAACGGGCTGAAATAATCAAAGAAGTCATTAGCGGCAGTAAGATCGGCCATGAACAATTTCAGGAGATTGCATCGCAGCAAGGACGCAAACCGCTTGGCCGTGGGCGAAGTGCATGTACCAGCTTCTAACTCATGCCATCACCATGGAAGCGCAATGTCACAGGCGCAATAGAGCGAGTAAAAAATCGTTGCCAGGCCCGTTCCCGTATTGTGGCGTAGCGTGAGTATTCTGACGCATCATGACCACTGATTCTGGTGCACTGTGGTGATCCCTTTTTTTAAGAGGTGGTCACAGTAGAGCTTACGAGGCCAGCATCCATTTTTGTTTTTGATGTGATGCTGATCAGGCCCATATGGGCCGATCATGATTGCAAGTCCATAGCCAACTGGTGGCAAATTTTGCACTTTAGTAATCGATTCGAACAGATGATGGACCAGCCAGTCATAACGTACAGTCAGGTTGTAGCATTCGACATGGGCATTCTGCTGCGGATTGCCAGGCGGGATAAAATCCTCAATTTGTATTTAAGAAAATTCTACTTCTGATCGCATCTTTTTTGTTGGGAGATTACGCGTCACAGCCAGATGCAACACCGTTGCTTCGGCTACAGTTGTTCTTGCGTGCGTAACGCAGGAAATGGCACCGGACGGGAGCACAAACGAAGGTTGAACAAGATGAAGGTGGGCTGTGACTAAGCGCCAAGTGCAGCACACGCGCAGGCAAGACGCCAACGCAATCCCTGCTCTGGTGCCCGACGAATACTGGTGACGCAGAACCGGAGGGCGAAAAATCGGAGCATCCGCCATTCTTGAGCGGCGCATGGGCAGACGGGTCCGATTGGTCGGGCCGCCCTGATAATCCAAGCCGCCGAATCAGTCAGTTGGCCAAGCCCTTTCCATCTTTGGGAAATGGCAGAAATCGTCAACAAGTCGTTGCTTGTCAACGACTTGTTGATTCAAGATGGTCTCAGCAACTACGCATTGTTCACCGTCACGCCGGCGCTGACAGCCTGCTCGTCTGCATGGTACGAGCTGCGCACCATCGCGCCCACTGCGGCGTGCTGGAAGCCCATTTTGTAGGCTTCCGCTTCGAACATCTTGAAGACGTCCGGGTGCACGTAGCGGCGCACCGGCAGATGGTCGCCAGACGGCGCCAGATACTGGCCCAGCGTCAGCATTTCGACATCGTGGGCGCGCAAGTCGCGCATCACTTGCAAGATTTCTTCATCGGTTTCGCCCAGACCGACCATGATGCCAGACTTGGTCTTGGCTGAAGGGTACATCGCCTTGAAGTCGCGCAGCAGTTGCAGCGAATGGTTGTAATCGGAACCGGGGCGCGCTTCCTTGTACAGACGCGGCACCGTTTCCAGGTTGTGGTTCAGCACGTCCGGCAAACCATCCTTGAAAATGGCCAGCGCCTTGTCGAGGCGGCCGCGGAAGTCCGGCACCAGCACTTCGATGCGGGTATTCGGCGCCAGCGCCCGGGTTTGCTGTATGCATTCGACAAAATGGCCGGCGCCGCCGTCGCGCAAGTCGTCGCGGTCGACCGACGTGATGACGACATAGTTCAGACGCAGCGCAGCGATGGTTTTCGACAGGTTGGCTGGCTCGTCAGCGTCGAGCGGATCGGGGCGGCCGTGGCCGACGTCGCAAAACGGGCAGCGGCGCGTACACTTGTCACCCATGATCATGAAGGTCGCGGTGCCCTTGCCGAAGCATTCGCCGATGTTCGGGCAGCTCGCTTCTTCGCAGACGGTGACGAGCTTGTTTTCGCGCAGAATATCCTTGATTTCGTAAAAACGGCTCGACGCCGTTGCCGCCTTGACGCGGATCCAGTCCGGTTTCTTCAGCCGCTCGACCTGAGCGATCGGCACGATCTTGATCGGGATGCGCGCCGTCTTGCTGGCGCCTTTTTGCTTTTCGCTGGCATTGTAGGCGGGGGCGATCGGGGCAGTGATGTCGGAAGTCATGGTGTGGGGGCGTCGTATCGTTTGGATTGCGTTATTCGGTGCGTTATTGCTTTCGCTATTCGGGTTCTTGCAAGATCCTTGGTGCGTCTTCGGCCTGCGCATCGAGCAAGGCACTCAGTTCGCGCGCCAGCGCCTGCTGGATTTCAGCCAGCGCCGCGTCAACGCCCATCGTGTGCATGTCGACCGTCACCAGGCCGGGATTGCCGCATGGATTGATCCATGAAAACGGCGACAAGTCCATCGCCACATTCAGCGATACACCGTGATAAGTACAACCGTTGCCGCGCACTTTCAAGCCCAGCGCCGCGATTTTGGCGCCGCGCTGCGGGCCTTGCGCGATGTAAATGCCGGGCGCACCCGCGATGCGCTCGCAGCAAAGATTATACGCCGCCAACACATTGATGACGGCTTGCTCGATTTTTGTCACGAATTGGCGCGCATACAACTTGCCACCGGGCTTGTTGCGGCGCAAGTCCATCAACAGGTAAATAACGACCTGTCCGGGGCCGTGATAAGTGACTTCGCCACCGCGGTCAGTCTGTATGACGGGAATCGCATGCGCCGGCACCAGCGCGCCCGACAACAGGTGGGAACGATCGGCCGCCAAACCCAGCGTGAATACCGGCGCGTGCTCGACGATCCACAATTCGTCGCGGGTGTCGGGCGTGCGTGCATCGGTGAACGCGCGCATCGCGGCAAACGTCGCTTCGTAGTCGGCCAGACCGAGATCGCGGATCAGCGCCGGTTCGGATGCTCTAGCAGGCATGGGGCTCTCAAGCATGGGGGGCGGGAGTAATGAATGTTGGCAAGAGCGGTGCCGCAGCGGCGCAGCGGCGCAGCGCAGTGCAGCAGTGCCACCTACATGACGATCTTGACCATGGGATGGTCGGACAATGCCTGGTACAAGGCATCGAGCTGCTCGCGGCTGACGGCGCGCACGGTGACGGTCAGGCCGGTGTAATTGCCTTTGCCCGATGGCCGCGATTCCATCTTGCCTTCGTGAAAGGTTGGATCGAACTCCAGCACCACTTGCACGATGGTGGCGGCAAAATCGATGTGCGTCGGGCCCATCACCTTGACCGGAAAGTCGCTCGGATATTCGATCAGGGATTGCTCGGGTGGAATCTTGTCCATGTTTATTCCAATAAAAGGGTTATGACCAGGCCGGGTTGTAGCATCAGGCCTGAGATTGTGGATTCTAGCCTGACTACGGGCTCATGCTAAGGGCGGTTCACTCAAGCCTGACTGCGCTTGACGAAAAACAACGCGCTGCCGACTGCCATCAGCATGCCACCGAAGAAGCGGTTTTGTTTGCGGACCGCACGGGCATCGCGAAAAAAGCGCTGCATCGATGACGCCAGCAAAGCGTAACCGTGCATGACCATCAGGTCGATCGCGCACAGCGTCGCGGCCAGTATCAGCAGCTGCGGTAATAAAGGCGCGCCGTGGGAAATGAATTGCGGCAACACCGCGACCATGAAGATGATGCCTTTCGGATTCGTCGCATTGGTCAGGAAGCCGGTCAACAAACGTTTTTTCACCGATGGCAATGGCACTTGCGCCGCGCCCTCGGACACCGCACTGCCCGGCTCGGTTTTGGCGCACCACTGGCACAGGCCGAGGTAGATCAGATACAGCGCACCCACCGTCTTGACGATGTTGAATGCGATCTCGGATGCCAGCAGCAGCGAACCGACGCCGGCACCGGCGATGAAAAACACCGTCAGCAAG
>JBLHNV010000065.1:0-11255 GCA_047623125.1 Janthinobacterium sp.
AAAATAGAGGCCAGTGTTTCCGTTTGCCATTTCCGCTTGCCATAATTACAGACCAGACTCACGCGCCAGGCCTTGACCGGGCTGGCGCGACATCAAAATACAGAGGAATCCATGGAATTTTTCCGGATCAAAAAATCTATTCCGTTCATGCGCCATGCGTTGATATTCAACGTGATCTCGGTGCTCACTTTCGTTGCCGCTGTATTTTTCCTGGCGACCAATGGCTTGCACCTGTCGGTCGAGTTCAAGGGGGGCACCGTGATGGAGGTGCAGTACAAGAATGCGGCCGATCTGCAAAAAATACGCAGCACGCTCGAAGGGCTCGGTTATGTACAGCCGGAAGTGGCTGGCTTTGGCACCGCCCGTGACGTGATGATCCGCTTGCCGGTCATTGATTCGATGGATGGCGCCAACAGTTCGCAGCTCGTGTTCAGCGCACTGTGCAAGGCCGAGCAGGGCACGCCCAAGACCATCAACAGTGTCACGGCGAAGGGCGAAAACATCGTCAAGGCGGGTTGCGTGGATGCGGACGGGCAGGAATCGCTGGTGCTGAAAAAAGTCGAATTCGTCGGTCCGCAGGTGGGCGACGAGCTGGCGCAAAATGGCTTGAACGCGCTGGTGATGGTGATCGTTGGCGTGATGATTTACCTGGCCATCCGCTTCGAGTGGAAGTTCGCCGTTTCGACGGTCGTTGCCAACTTGCACGATGTGGTCATCATCCTTGGTTTCTTTGCTTACTTCCAGTGGGAATTCTCACTGACGGTACTGGCCGCGGTGCTCGCGGTGCTCGGTTATTCGGTCAACGAATCGGTCGTCATCTTTGACCGTATTCGCGAAAACTTCCGCAAGCAGCGCAAGTCGTCGGTACAGGAAGTGATCGACAGCGCGATCACCAGCACCATCTCGCGCACCATCATCACGCACGGCAGTACGCAGATGATGGTGTTGGCGATGCTGTTCCTGGGCGGTCCGACGCTGCACTATTTCGCTATCGCCTTGACCATCGGTATTTGTTTCGGCATTTACTCGTCGGTGTTCGTGGCGGCAGCGATCGCGATGTGGCTGGGCGTGAAGCGCGAAGACTTGCTCAAGCCGATCAAGGAAAAGGATGACACCGACGGCGCTGTGGTCTGACGATAAAAATTTCAGAACCGAATCCGGCCCGCTCACGAGCGGGCTTTTTCTTTGCGCGTAAAAAATTCCATCAAAACAGTATAAAAAATTACTATAGTTAACAGATAATGGGCGCATGGAGATGCATGCATGAATCTGATGCATCAGCGCAAATCGAATCGCACTATTGGAGTATGGACATGAAGAGCATCAGCAAGAACATGAGCATGAAGATCATGCAGCCATTGCTGGCTGCCAGCCTGTTTGCGTTTGCGTTTGCGTTCGCATTCGTTGGCAGTGCTGCGCAAGCGCGTACTTTCGATGAAATCAAGGCAAGCGGCAAGGTCATCGTCGCCACCGAGGGTGCCTACCCGCCGTTCAATTACTTCCAGGGCGCCAAGCTGACCGGTTTTGAAGTCGAGCTGGCCGAGGCGATGGTCAAGAAAATGGGTCTTGCGATCGAATGGAAAACGCTGTCCTTCGACGCCTTGCTGTCGGGCTTGCGCCAGGACCGTTGGGACATGGTGATGGCGTCGTTCGGCGTTACCGAACAGCGCTCGAAAGCCGTGCACTTCAGCCATCCTTACTATTGCAGCGGTGGCGTCATCGTCTCCAAGGACGCCGCGATCGGCACCGTCGCATCGCTCAAGGGCAAGACTGTCGCCGTGCAAACCGGTTCCACCTACATGGAAAACGTCCGAAAGCTGGAAGGCGTCAAGGACGTAAAGAATTTCCCGCGCGATACCGATGCGCGCTCGGCCTTGCTCAATGGGCGGGTCGATGCGTGGGTCAGCGACCGCTTCGTCGTCAAGACTGCCTTGGAAACGAGCCCGTCCGCCGGCTTGAAGGCAGGCGACTACGTGTTCATTGAAAAGATTGCCGTGGCGCTCAAGAAAGGCAATCCGACGTTCGCCGCCGCCGTCGACAAGGCGCTAGCCGAGGTACTGGCCGATGGCAGTTACAAAGCCATTTCCGAGAAATACATGCACGAAGATATTCGCTGTCCATAAGTTTTCCCTGAGTCGCCATCATTGCGCGACGATCACCGACGCATGCAACGCAGACAATTAATTCGATGAGTTCCATTTCCATTTTGCCGGCACACTGGTCGCGCGAAAAGCGCAGCGCGCTGGCGATCGCTTTCGCCGTCGCCTGCTTGCTCGCCTTCCTGTGGCTGATGGCCATACCATTAAGTTGGGCGCCGGACCCGATTGGCCCGGCCGCCCAGCAATTTGCCGAAGGCGCGCGCGTGACCGTGCAGCTGACGGTCGCTGCCGGCGTGATCGGCATTGCGCTCGGCGTGCTGATCGCGCTGGCCAAGCTGTCGCGCTTCTGGCCGCTGCGGTTGCTGGCCGCGTTCTATATCTGGGTCATACGCGGCACGCCGCTGCTGGTTCAGGTGCTGTTCATGTACATGGCCTTGCCCAGCCTGGTGCCCGGCTTGCAACTGTCGGACTTCAATTCGGCACTGGTGGCGCTGGCCATCAATGCCGGCGCCTACAATGCCGAATCGATACGGGCAGGCATCATGGCTGTGCACCGCGGTCAGGCGGAAGCGGCGCGCTCGCTGGGACTCTCCTCGTTCCAGACTTTTCGCGATGTCATTTTTCCGCAAAGCTTTCGCATCGCGCTGCCACCGCTGGTCAATAACATCGTTTCCTTGCTAAAAGATTCCAGTCTGGCCTACGTGATTGGCGTCGTTGAATTGTCCAATGTCGGCAACCGTATCCAGTCGGTCACTTTCCAGCCGGTCCCCGTGTTCATCACGGTCGCATGCATCTACCTGATCCTGACCACGGTAATGACGCAGATTTCCGGTGCGATCGAACGCCAGCTCGACGTAGAGCATCACAAATGAGATTGGACCAGAACATGACAAGCACCGACGCCAACCCCGGCGCGCAGCCTTTGATCGTGGCAACCGGCGTCAACAAGCATTTCGGCGACTTTCACGTGATCCGCGATGTGTCGACGACCTTTTTTCAGGGCGAGGTGACGGTTATCATCGGTGCTTCAGGCTCCGGCAAGTCAACTTTTTTGAGGATGCTGAACCGGTTGGAGACGCACGATAGCGGCCGCATCGTCATCGACGATATCGAACTGAACGCCAGCCTGAAGAACATCGATGCGGTGCGGCGCGAAGTGGGTATGGTGTTCCAGAGTTTCAACCTGTTTCCGCATCTGACGGTGCAAGACAATGTGACGCTGGCGCCGCGCCGCTTGCGCAACATGAGCCGCGCGCAAGCCAATGAAGTGGCAAGCGGATTGCTGGCCAAGGTTGGCTTGAGCGATCACGCACACAAATATCCGCACCAGATTTCGGGCGGGCAGCAGCAGCGGGTCGCAATTGCGCGGGCGCTGGCGATGCAGCCGAAGGTCATGCTGTTCGACGAGCCCACCAGTGCGCTGGACCCGGAAATGATCAAGGAAGTGCTGGACGTGATGAAGGACCTGGCCCGCTCCGGCATGACGATGGTCGTCGTCACGCACGAAATGGGCTTCGCGCGCGAAGTCGCCGACCGTGTCATTTTCTTTGAAAAAGGTCAGATCCTGCTGGAAGCGCCGCCGGACGCCTTCTTTGGCAATGCCAAAAATGAGCGCATACGCACCTTCCTGGGTCAGATCACCAACTGACCCTTAGCAAAAGCGCGCTGCGATTTCGAGGTCAGGCTCTGTTATTGGGCGCGGAAGATCGCGTCGTAACCATCCTGGGGCGTGTCGGCATCTTGCAATTCGTCGACCAGGCCCAGGTCGAGCAATTCCTCGATCGCATTCGTGAAGCTGTTGTGCTTGGTCGCGCCGATCAGGCGGTAGATGTCGCCCGCTTCGTTGCGGATGCCGACGATCAGCTTTTCCAGTCGCACCTGTTCCGGCGTGTCCTGGTTGAGCAGCAGGTTGCCCATGATTTGGACGTCGAATTGGGATGGCGATGTGCCTGGCAGTAGCGTGGTTTTCAAAGTATTTCCTTGTCGTGTCAGTGGTTGCGCGCTGCGCTGCCCGATTATTTTCCGGACCATGGTGGAGTTGCTGCGCATGCGCGCCGGCAGTCGGCTTTTTGGATCCCTTTGCCTGATAGGGCATTATTATAGCGCCCCGGCGCTGTTTTTTCTGGCGGGCGATCCGGCCGCACTGTTGGCGAGCGGCATGGCCTGGTCTGCGTAGCAAGATATCAAGCTACCCGTTGCCGGCCCGTTCTATCGATGGCTTTCCTGAATCGGAATCACACACTATTTTCCCGCCATCGCTGCCTTGCTCGTCGTTACCATCGCATGGGGCGCGATGTTTCCTGCGATGCAGGACCGGAGCGCTGACTTTTCGCCGCCATGGATCACCTGCATTCGTTTTGCGCTGGGCGTGCTGCTGTTGCCTTTCCTGTAGCGCGCCCGCGGCCGCGATTGTGTCGCCGGCGCCTCGTGGGCCATGGTGCTGCTCACTTGCTACCTGCTACCTGCTACCTGCTACCTGTTTCAGGTCGAGCGGCCGGCCTTGACGGTGTCGAACCGGAATGCCTGCATCACCGGCTTGAGCGTGCGGGTTGTGCCATTGCTGTGTATGGGCCCCGGCAAGATGCCGCAGCGCCGGGGCATTTGGCGTGCTGTTTGGCAATACCACGCGTCAGGAGCGCCAGCCCAAGATGCGCCGGCCCGATTAGAGCAAACTGAGGTGTCATCGAATTGCCAGCCCAGGTCTTGCATCGTCATGTCAGGCATGTGAACCGATCAAGGCGATGCGGGCGGCGCACAGGGCTGAATGGTGTCTGAGGCGCCGGTCAGTTTGGCTGCAGATGCGTTACTGACCGAAGCGCATGCCATTTCTTGATGCGCTGATATGGAACAGGCATTTCGCATTACAAAATCAACGCGCGCTGAGCGGTTTGTCGCAGCGCTGCTCCGGTCGACTTCGGATAAATTTGGTACAATTAATTTACAATAAGAAAGGAATTGTACCGGTCCTTCCTTGCTACTCACGCGCTGCTACACCATCAGGCATGCCGTCGAAGCGTTCGGACGGGAAGGCCAAGCGCATCTGTCTGGCCATAAGCTGGTGCCCTCGATGGGTGTGGCGAAGTCAGCCTTGTAGAGCACGTTTGAATCGAAGCGCGCGCTGTTACTACAGGCGATATACCATTATACTGGGGCGAAATACACGCAAGCATGCGCGCTGCAGAAGTCCGATGGCGGTGGCGCGCTGAGTTCCTTGCTGTGCGAGATGGCAAAGAACAATGACAGGACGCAGTTATTGAATGCTCAATTGCGCAGCCGGACCGGGTGGGCCGATCAGTGATCAGGATGGGCGCGCCTTGCTCAATGCAGGCTTTGGCAGCAGGCATTCGCGGACGTCATCGAGACAGGCCGGCAAAAAAGGAAGATCAGTATGAGAGTGGATGCCTTGATCCATGCTGCGGCGTTGATGGCCGACATTATCGGCATCGGCATATTGGAAAAAGCAGTTTTGGCGAGTCACAACGGGCCTCGATCAGTGCGATGCTGGTCGATGGATTGAGAAGGTGAACTTTTTTCCTCTGTTTTAGTCCTATCCGTATAAAAGGCATGCATCTTGCTGCCGGAACCTGGCGACAGCATCCGCTGTCAATTTAAATTCAAAAACAATCGCCGTCGCATTGCAGGGCGGTCAACGATCAGGAATCAAAATGGCAATCAGCTTCAATATGAATGGCAAGGAGATATCGGTCGATATCGAAGAAGATACCCCGTTATTGTGGGTGATCCGGGATGAACTCGGCATGACCGGGACCAAGTTCGGCTGCGGCGCATCCTTGTGCGGCGCGTGTACCGTGCATCTTGACGGGGTGGCCGTGCGCACTTGCATGCTGCCAGTATCGGCGATTGCGGGCCGCAATATCGCGACCATCGAATCGCTGTCGGTGGACAATTCCCACCCGCTGCAGAAAGCCTGGATTGCGCACGATGTGCCGCAATGCGGCTATTGCCAGTCGGGCCAGTTGATGAGCGCTGCTGCGTTGCTGGCGGAAAATAAGAATCCGTCCGATTCCGATATCCAGAATGCGATGAGCGGCAATATCTGCCGTTGCGGCACGTACAGCCGCATCACCGCCGCGATCAAGACCGCCGCCGCTGAAATGCGCGAAAAAGCTTAAAGGGATGACCATGACAATTACATCGCGCCGCAAATTTCTGAAAACCTCGGCGCTAGCTAGCGGCGGCTTGATGCTCGGCGTCTTCATGCCCGGTGTGCAAGCGCACTCGCACGTTACAGCGACCGGCACAAACTATGCGCCCAATGCCTGGGTTCACATCGCCGACGACAATACGGTGACGCTCATTTGCTCGCGCTCCGAAATGGGGCAGGGCGTCTATACGGCATTGCCGATGCTGATCGCGGAAGAGTTGCACGTCGACTTGAAAAAGATCAAGGTCGAAATTGCCCCGCCTAAAGCGGTTTATGTCAATTCATTGCTGGGCGCGCAGATCACCGGTGGCTCGACTTCGGTACGCGACGGCTGGACCACGCTGCGCACCGGCGGCGCTCAGGTGCGCCTGATGCTGATCCAGGCAGCGGCCAATGAGTGGGGCGTCGACGTCGCCAAGTGCCGCGCTGAAGACGGCAGCGTGATCGGGCCGGGCGGCAAGAAAGCAAGCTATGGCCAACTGGCCAAGGCGGCATCAGCCTTGCCTGTGCCCAAAGATGTGGTGCTGAAGGATACCAAGGATTTCAAGATCGTCGGCCAGCCGACCAAGCGTCTCGATACGCCGATGAAGGTCAATGGGACGGCCGAATTTGGCATCGATGTCACGCTGCCCGGCATGGTCTACGCCTCGCTGGAGCAATGCCCTGTCATCGGCGGCAAGGTCAAGAGCTTCGATGCCAGCAAGTCCAAGGCCATGCCTGGCGTGCTGGCTGTGGTGCAGATCGACGATGGCATCGCGGTCGTTGCCAACAGCTATTGGCGGGCCAAGAAGGCGCGCGATGTGCTGATAGTCGAGTGGGATGAAGGCGCCGGGGCGACAATCACCAATGCCTCGATGATCGCCGGCATGCGCGTGGCAGCAAAGAACGACCAGCCGCTCAGCGTGAACCGGGCCGGCGACGCCGCTGGCGCGCTCGCCGGTGCCGCCAAGGTCGTCAACGCAGAATATCTGGCGCCGCTCAATGCGCACTTCACGATGGAACCGCAGAACTTCACCGCGGACTTCAAGAATGGCAAATGCGACTTGATCGGTTCGACCCAGTTCCAGCAAGGCGGGCAGGGCGCGGTGGCGGCAGCGCTGGGCATCAAGCCTGAAGATGTGACGCTGAAAACGACCTTTCTGGGTGGTGGCTTCGGGCGCCGGCTGGAAGTTGATTACATCGTGCAGGCGGCGCAAATTTCAAAAGCGGTTGGCAAGCCGGTGAAACTGCTGTGGAGCCGCGAAGATGACACCAGGCATGATTTCTACCGCCCGATGGCGCTGCACAAGATGGCCGCGGGCCTCGATGCGAGCGGCAAGCCGGTCGCGCTGACGATGCACTTTACGTCGCAATCGATCTCTCAGCGTGCTTTTGGCACGCCAAAAGATGAGGTGGATTTCTTCATGGTGGAAGCGGCAGTCGCTCCGTACGACATCCCCAACATGAAGCAAGATGTCGTGGTCCACAACACCGGTTTGCGCGCCGGTTACTGGCGTTCGGTCAGTCATACCTTCAATGCTTTCGCCAATGAAAGTTTCATCGACGAAATGGCAGCAGCGGCAGGGCAGGATCCGTACGCGTATCGCATGGCGATGCTGTCCAAAGAGCCACGCCTGGCCAATGTGCTCAAGCTTGCTGCAGACAAAGCTGGTTGGTCCACGCCGTTGCCAGCCGGACGCACGCGCGGTATCGCGCTGATGAAAGGCTATGAATCATACTTGGCGGAGGTCGCCGAAATTTCGCTCAAGGACGGCGAGATCGAAGTACATCGCGTGGTGGCAGTGGCCGACGTCGGTCACATGATCAACCCCGATACCGTCCATGCCCAGATCGAATCGTCGATTATCTTCGGCCTGTCGGCGGTGCTGGGTAATGGCATCACGTTGGAGAATGGTCGCGTACAGCAGGGCAATTTCAACGACTACTCGGTATTGAGGATGAATCAGATACCGAAGATCGAGGTGACTCTGGTGCCAAGCACCGAGAAACCGGGCGGTGTCGGCGAACCGGCAACTGCGTTGATCGGACCGGCAGTCGCCAATGCGCTGTTTACGGCAACGGGCAAACGGGTGCGTACCATGTCGCTGACGAAAGAAAATATCGCCAGCGCCTGAATGCAACATGAGCTCTGAAAAAGCCCGGACCAGTGCAAACTGGTCCGGGCTTTTTTAAATTTTTTCTGGAGTACAATAAGTTCCCCGCCATCATTAATGCGTCCATATGTCAGAGATCGCCGTATGCGACCATGCCAGCATGCGGGCCGGGCACTTGAGTTCGGCCGGGGGCCGCTGCCTCTGCAACTTCCACCGACAAGTATTTCCATTGAGTACGTGTCTCGGCTGTGCGCCATGATCAGTCGAGGCGCTTCTGATTTGAGGTGCAGGTCAACTCAGGTCAGGCCTTGTCTTTCCTGTGCGCATGAAAATGAAAATCTCTGTCACAGATTTAATAGCATGTTGGTCTCCCGTTTCTTATAATGTTGCACACGCGCTGCTGTCGCGACAGCAGCCCTACTTTACATTGATGGGATTGCCATGAGCGCCAAACTTGATCCGACCGCCACCTCGCCTCTTTCATGTCCTGTGACCAGGCAAACCTTTGATCAGGTGCTGGTGCCGTCCTATGCGCCGGCCGACATGGTGCCCGTGCGTGCGCTGGGGCTTGATTTATGGGATCAGGATGGCAGGCATTTCCTCGATTTCACCTCAGGTATTGCCGTGACCAGCCTCGGTCATTGCCATCCGGTGCTGGTCGAGGCTTTGACCAGACAATTGAACACCGTGTGGCATCTGAGCAACATCTGCACCAACGAGCCGGTGCTGCGTCTGGCGCTGGCGCTGATCGAGGCGACATTCGCCGACCGTGCCTTTTTTTGCAATTCGGGCGCCGAAGCAAATGAAGCGGCGTTCAAGCTGGCGCGCAGGTACGCGCATACCAAGTTCGGCCCGGCCAAGTCGCGCATCATTTCCTGCTTGAACTCGTTCCACGGGCGCACGCTGTTTACGGTGACGGTCGGCGGCCAGTCAAAATACACGGAAGGTTTCGAGCCGCTGCCGCAGCAGATCGATCATATTCCCTACAACGATATCGCTGCAGCGCGTGCCGCGATCGGGGACGACGTGTGCGCGGTCGTTGTCGAACCGGTGCAAGGCGAGGGCGGCGTGTTGCCCGCCACGCCCGAATATCTGAAGCAATTGCGCACATTGTGCGACCAGACCGGCGCGCTGCTCATTTTCGACGAAGTCCAGTGCGGCGTGGGCCGCACCGGCGACCTGTTCGCGTACATGGGGTACGGCGTGACGCCGGATATTCTGACGTCGGCCAAGGCACTCGGCAACGGTTATCCGATCGGCGCGATGCTGACCACGAATGCGCTGGCTGCGACGCTGTCGGTCGGCACCCACGGCACCACGTACGGCGGCAATCCGCTGGCGGCGATCGTCGCATTGAACGTGCTGGAAATCATCAACAAGCCGTCATTCCTGGCGCGCGTAAAAGAAGCAAGCGCGAAACTGAGCGCGATGCTGGGCAGCCTGGTCGTCGATTATCCGCACCTGCTCAAGCTGGTGCGCGGCAGCGGCTTGCTGCTCGGACTGGTCGTGGCCGACCAGTTCGCGGGGCGTTCCAAAGAGATCCTGAAAGCAGCAGAGGCGCAAGGCTTGATGGTGCTGATGGCGGGTCCCGACGTGGTGCGTTTTGCGCCAGCGTTGACCGTTTCCGACGCGCAGATCGAAACCGCCGACAAACTGTTGCGCCGCGCGCTCGACGGCTTGACCAGCGCCGCTTGATGTTGGCGCACGGGTTCATCGTGCGGCCGGCGCACATGGCTGATATCGACGCGCTCGAAGAGTTGGCTGCGCTGACCTTGCCCAGCGTCCATACGCTGGCCCGCACGCGTGACGAGGTTGTCGCGTCGGTCGAGCGTTCGATCGCCTCGTTTGCGGCCCACGTCGATATTCCGAGCGCAGAGTCGTATCTGTTCGTGCTCGAATCGACCAAGGATGGCAGCATCGCCGGCAGCGCTGCGATCCATGCATCGGCCGGTTCGAACGGCACTTATTTTGCGTTTCGCAACGACGTGATCCAGCAAGTATCGCGCGACCTGAACATCAGCCACCGCGTGCATGCATTAACGCTGTGTTCGGAGCTGACCGAGTATTCGCAGCTGTCCGGCTTCTGTTTGCGTGAACCTGACCTGAGTGAGCCGCTGCACGCAGCACTGGAAGCGGCGCTGTTGTCGCGCGCGCGGCTGCTGTTTGCCGCTTTGGCACCGCAGCGTTTCGGCGACCGTTTTTTTGTGCCGCTGGCCGGTATCACTGACGAGTGCGGTCAGTCGCCATTCTGGGATGCGGTGGGCAGAAAGTTTTTCCAGATGGATTTTCTCGATGCCGAACGCGTCATCGGCGGCGCCCGCAACCGCACGCTGATCCTGGAATTGATGCCGCACTATCCGGTCTACGTGCCGCTGTTGCCGGACGCGGCACAGGCGGCGATGGGGCAGGTCCATGTCAGCGGCGAAGTGTCGTTCAATCTGCTGACACAGGAAGGCTTCGAAGCCGACGATTACATCGACATCTTCGATGGCGGCCCGATCCTGCAGTCACACAAGAATGGTTTGCGCTCGTTCACCGACGCGTTGCTGCGCTCGGTTGCCAGTATGGCGTCCGAGGCAGCGTCAAAAGTGGCGCCAGGGGCGGCGACCTGGGCCATCGCTGCCGGCAGCGGGGCCAACTTTCGCTGCGTCATGTGGGCATCGGATGAACTTGCGGCGGCGACTGACGTGTATCTGCCGCAAACGGTGCAGGACGCATTGAACGTCATCCCCGGCGACAGCGTAATTTGCGTACGAATTTAAGGAGCTTGCGATGCTAGTTGTGCCATGTTAGTAGTACGCGCGATCAATGAATCCGACCTCGACGGTCTGTACCAGCTGGCGACGCAGGTCGGGACCGGCATGACGACGCTGAAACCTGACATGGCGATGCTGGGCG
>JBLHNV010000066.1:0-11167 GCA_047623125.1 Janthinobacterium sp.
TGTTCGCCACCTTCCATTCCGACTATGGGCTGGCAAACCGGGAAGTGGCGCGCATCGTCGCGCGCGGCGCGCCGCGCTTTTATGGCTTTGTCTTCGTCCATGCGGCGCGCGATCGCGGGCGCATCGCGTCCATGGTGCGAGTGGCCGTCGAACAATATGATTTCGTCGGCATCAAGGTGCATCGTCATGATGCGCGCATCAGCGGCGAAGTGTGTGATGCGGCGCGCGCGTTCGGCTTGCCGGTGCTGTACGACCCTGCCGGCGAAGTCGCTGTTGCCGAATTGCTGGCGCAGCAATATTCGGACGTCAATTTCATCTTGCCGCATCTGGGCAGCTTTGCCGACGACTGGAGTGCGCAACTGGCCTTGATCGATCACCTGGTGCGCCATGACAATATCTATACCGATAGTGCCGGCGTGCGTCGCTTTGACCTGTTACAGCAAGCAGTACAGCGCGCCGGAGCGCACAAGGTGTTGTTCGGCTCGGACGGGCCGTGGTTGCATCCGGGCCTGGAACTGGAAAAAGTGCGCTTGCTGAAGCTGCCGCAGCGCGATGAACGGCTGATCATGGGAGGGAATTTTTTGCGCCTGATAGGTCGGGGTTAGCGCTGCCAAAGTTCAGCGCAGGCATGCAGGCCAGGGTTAGCGCGGCGTAGAGGTCGCGGTGAGCGCGTTGCGGTATGGCATCACGCGCATCTGCGTCATTCTTCGCTTTCCTGGCCGCTGCTGCCGGCGCGCGCCTTGCGCCGGATTTGCAGCGCCCGGTCCGTCACGCCCAGGCGCAGCGCGGCGCGCTGATTATTGTCGCCCTCCTGCTCCAGCACAAGGCGGATCGCCATGTCGGCGCTCGTCTGACTGATGCGCGACAGGTTGATGCCCAATGCCAAAGCATGCTCAATGGCACCTTCGAAATTGCGGTCCGGCCAGGCCGGGTGCCGGCCTTGGGCCGGTACCCGTTCATCGAGCGGCACAGAACCTATCGTGATCGGCCCCGGCCCGCTGTGGCGGTGCCAGATGCGCGTCACGGTCTGGCGCAAATCGCGCACATTGCCCGGATAATTGCGCGTTAGCAGGTATTCGCGCACGGCCGGATCGAAGTCGCAATGCGTCCCATCGCGCTCTGTATCGAAGGCCGGTTCGTGTCCTTCTTGTCTGCGCGCTTGCGATGCCAGTTGTGCCAGGAAGTACGCCGCCAGCGGCAAGATATCGTCTGGCCGTTCGCGCAGCGGCGGCGGCCGGCAGCGCCATCCTGCGATCCGGTAATACAGGTCGGCCCGAAACCGGCCGCGGGCAACATCGGCTTCCAAATCGCGGTTGGTGGCGCACACCAGGGCGAAGCTGGTCGATTGCCATGTATTGCTGCCCACCCTTTTGTACTGGTGTTCCTGGATCGCGCGCAGCAATTGCGCCTGCAGCGGCAATGGCAACTCGCCCACTTCATCGAGAAACAGCGTGCCGCCGTCGGCCAGTGCGAAAGCCCCGTCGCGCGCATTGACAGCGCCGGTGAATGCGCCGCGCTCGTGGCCGAACAGTTCGCTGCCGGCCAGTTCGGGCGACAGTGTCGTGCAGTCGAGCACGGTCAGTTCGCCGGTGCCGGCGCCAAGGCGATGGATCAATTGCGCGATCAAGTCCTTGCCGGTGCCGGTTTCGCCTGTAATTAGCACGTTCGATCGCGTGAATGCGGCCGCTTCGACGACGCTGCGCACCAGGGTGCGCCAAGCAAGGCTGTTGCCGACCAGGCACTCGCGCACAGCGCTCGATTCGACCAGTCGCTGCACGCTATCCCAGCGCTGCAGGCGAGGCAATACCTGATCAACCTTGACCGACCCGAGCGGCCATGACAGCAAGTCATACGCGCCCGCATCGAGCACCTGCCACATGTCGCAAGTGGCAGGCACACGTTTTGATAGCGAGATGGCCAGTACGGTCGCGCGGGTGGATGCGCTGCGCAGCATACCGAGCAGCGCAGCATCGACTTGCTCGAATATCACGATACCAAGCCCGTCGGGGCGATCTGGCATTTGGCGCAGCGTTACCTGCGCCTTTGCCAAGGCTGTGCTCAGCATGGCTCCCGGCTCTGGCGGCGTGTGAGGCAAACAATGCAGCCAGACCGAGAGCGCCATAGCGATTCCATCGATAGAGTCATGCATGAGAAGAGCAGGTGTCGTCGGCGCCGCGCTTGTCGCGCACGAAAGAACATTTCATGCATGCACCGCCTGAACCCGCCATCGGATGGCATCCCATTGCGGGCTCCGGAACAGGGTGTTAAAACTATAGTTGGTCGCTGATCCGGTGCGCTTGATGCGTACCAATAGGGGTGGATTTTGACATCAATCGATGGCTATTTGTAAAAAAAGCGCGGCCACTATCGCTCACTTGCGGCATGGGGACCGGCCGTTCGCGTCCGGTCCCCATGTTTTGCGGAACAAACAGGTATCATGGCCATTGAAATCTGAACAGGTATGTAATGGCTGACAATAAAATACACGGCGCAACAAGCGCCAACGGCGCGCCGCTGATGGTGTCGATCTCTCATCTGACCAAGACTTATGCATCCGGCTACGCCGCGTTGAAGGACATCAACCTGGATATCCGCAAAGGCGAAATTTTCGCCTTGCTCGGACCTAATGGTGCTGGCAAGACGACGCTGATCAGCATCGTTTGCGGTATCGTTGCACCCACTTCGGGCACCGTGACGGCCGACGGCCACGACATCCTCGGCGACTACCGGGTGACGCGCTCGAAAATTGGCCTGGTGCCGCAAGAACTGACCACCGATGCGTTCGAGACGGTCTGGGCCACGGTCAGCTTCAGCCGCGGTCTGTTCGGCCATGCGCCAAAGCCGGCATTCATCGAGAAACTGCTGCGCGACTTGTCGCTGTGGGACAAGCGTGACACGAAGATCAAGGAATTGTCCGGCGGCATGAAGCGGCGCGTAATGATCGCCAAGGCGCTCTCGCACGAACCTGACATCTTGTTTCTCGACGAGCCAACGGCAGGGGTCGACGTCGAGTTACGGCGCGACATGTGGGCGCTGGTGCGTGGTTTGCAACGCAGCGGTGTCACGATCATCCTGACCACCCACTATATCGACGAAGCCGAAGAAATGGCGGACCGGATCGGGGTCATTCGCAACGGTGAAATTATCTTGATCGAAGACAAGGTTGCGTTGATGAAAAAGTTGGGCAGGAAACAGCTGACAATCAATCTGGTGCAGCCGATGGCGGTATTGCCGCCCGAGTTGCAGCAATGGTGCATTACACTCAATCCCGAAGGCAGCGCAATGACTTACCGCTTCGATACCAATGCCGAGCATACCGGCATCCCTGAACTGCTGCGCGCAATCGGCGACCTGAACATCGAATTCCATGATTTGAATACCAGCACCAGTTCGCTGGAAGATATTTTTGTCAGCCTGGTCAGCGATCGCGAGACCGAGGGCGCGCAATGATGGCGGCCCGCTTTAATCGCCACGGCGTCTGGGCCATCTACCGCTTCGAGATGGCGCGCGCGTTGCGCACCTTGTGGCAAAGCGTTGTCACGCCGGTCATCACGACGTCGCTGTATTTTGTCGTGTTCGGCGCGGCCATCGGGTCCAGAATGACCGAAGTGGACGGCGTTTCGTATGGCGCGTTCATCGTGCCCGGCCTGATCATGCTGTCGCTGTTTACACAAAGCATCTTCAATGCGTCGTTCGGCATCTTTTTTCCGAAATTCACCGGCACCATTTATGAATTGCTGTCGGCGCCGATCTCGGCGTTCGAAATCGTGCTGGCGTATGTCGGTGCTGCGGCGACCAAATCGATCGTGCTTGGCCTGGTCATTCTGGGTACGGCCAGTCTGTTCGTGCCGGTCCAGATCCTGCACCCGTGGTGGATGGCCCTGTTTCTGGTGCTGACCGCGACCACGTTCAGCATGTTCGGCTTCATCATCGGCATCTGGTCGAAGGGCTTCGAAGAGTTGCAAGTGATTCCGATGCTGGTCATTACGCCGCTCACTTTCCTCGGCGGCGCTTTTTATTCGATCGACATGCTGTCGCCGGCCTGGCGCGCGGTCACGCTGTTCAACCCGGTTGTGTATCTGATCAGCGGCTTTCGCTGGAGTTTCTATGGCACCTCCGATGTCGGCTTCGCCGTGAGCCTGGCGATGACGTTCGGTTTCTTCTTTCTGTGCCTGGCCGGCGTCGCGTGGATCTTCAAAACCGGCTACCGGCTGAAAAGCTGAACGACCCTGGTTGACGTCAGGCGCCAGCGCTGACAAGGGTCACGCTGGCGCTGTTTCTACACTTACACTTCCAGCCATTCCTTGCGCACCGTATCGTTTGCGCGCAATGTGGCCGGCGTGCCTTCGAACACGATGGCCCCGTGCCCCATCACATAGACGCGCTGCGAAATATCGAGTGCGATCGCCAGTTTTTGCTCGACCAGCAAGATCGAAATTCCGCGTTCCTTCAGCGCCTTCAGATACTCGGCTACCAGGTCCACGATCATCGGTGCCAGGCCTTCGGTCGGCTCGTCGATCATGATCAGGTCAGGATCACCCATCAAGGTGCGGCACAGCGTCAGCATTTGCTGTTCCCCGCCCGACATCACACCGGCCTGAGTGTGCTGGCGCTCGCGCAAGCGCGGAAACATCCGGTACATGTCGTCCAGCGTCCAGCGCGATTTGCTGTCGTTGCGTTTGCTTTTCTGACCCAGGATCAGGTTTTGCTCGACCGTCAGTGTTGGGAAGATGTCGCGGTTTTCCGGCACGTAACCGAGCCCCTTGTGGGCGATCTGGAATGCCTTCAAGCCGATCATTTGTTCTCCCTTGAACAAGATCTCGCCAGTCGCTTCGACCTGGCCCATCGTGGCCTTGACGGTCGTTGAGCGACCGGCGCCGTTGCGCCCGAGCAAACTGACGATTTCGCCTTCGTGCACCACCAGATTGACACCGTGCAGCACATGGCTTTTGCCATAGTAGCCGTGCAAATTCTTCAATTCCAGCATGGGTTTCATGTTACGGCCTCCTTTTGTTCGCCCAGATAGGCCTGTTGCACCGCTGCATTGTTGCGAATGTTGGCTGGTGTGTCGCAGGCGATGATTTCGCCATATACCAGTACGGCAATCCGGTCGGCCAGGCCGAACACGACGCCCATGTCATGCTCGACCATCAAGAGCGTCTTGCCGACGGTAACCTTGCGGATCAGTTCGACGGCGGCATCGGATTCTGAACGGCTCATGCCGGCAGTGGGTTCGTCGAGCAAGATCACGTCGGCGCCGCCGGCGATCGTGATGCCAATTTCCAGTGCGCGCTGTTCGGCATAGGTCAGCAACCCGGCCGCTGTGGTGCTGCGGCGCGTCAAGCCGATCTGTTCGAGCACTGCCTCGGCCCGTTCGTGCGCATCCTTCAGTCCACCTAACCGGTGCCAGAAGGAATACTTGTAGCCGAGCGACCAGAGCACGGCGCAGCGTATATTTTCGTAGACGCTCAAGCGATGAAAAATATTCGTGATCTGGAAGCTGCGCGACAAACCGAGACGGTTGATCTGGTACGGGCGCAGGCCGGTGGTGCTATCGCCATTGAGCAAGATATCGCCGCTGCTGATGCCAAAGCGCCCTGAAATCAGGTTGAATAACGTCGATTTCCCGGCGCCATTGGGGCCGATGATGGCGCATCGCTCGCCCGGCGCTACCTGCAAATTGGTGCCACGGATGATGTCGGACTTGCCGAAACTCTTGTGCACGTCCTTCAATTCCAGAGAAAATGTGCTCATCCCTGTGCCTTTCGTTTGATTGCTTCGATATCGGCATCGACCTGATCCCAGATCGCCCGGAACGGTTTTTTTATGCGGTAAAACGCGATGGCGCCGATCAGCAGTATTGCCGCGCCCAGTAGCCACGGCGCACTCGCACCGGTGTCGATCTGGAAGCCGAACAGCTTCATCAGGGGACCTTTGCCGGCATCGAGCAGGACGTGATACAGCAATTCGATCAGCGTCACGCTGCCGATGAACAGCACCAGAACTGACGCCACCATCGCCGCCAGCAGCGGCGCCACCCGAGCGAACTGGCGATGCACGATCAGACGCACGTTCATCATCAGTAAACTGGCCAGTCCGCCCGGCGCATGCATGACAATCAAGATGAAGAAAACGCCCAGGTAAAGTTGCCATGCCTTCGTGAAATCGGACAGCATGACGGTCATGAAGATGCCGACTATGGCGCCCAGCATCGGACCAAAAAAGAAACCGATGCCGCCGATGAACGTGAACAGCAGCACCGCGCCCGAGCGCAGCGCGCTGACGTTTTCGGCGCTGACAAGTTCGAAACTGATCATCGTCAAGCCACCCGAAATGCCGGCAAAAAAAGCCGACAATGCCAACGTCAGGTAGCGCACCCATTGCGTGTCATAGCCGATGAATTCGGCGCGCTCCGGATTGTCGCGCACCGCGTTGGCTAGTCGGCCCAGCGGCGTGTGCGTGAATGCATACATACCGACAGTGGAAATGAATAGCCAGAAGGCAATCAGGTAATAGACTTCGATCTGCGGCCCGAAGGTGATGCCCATAAATGGATGGCCTGTCACACGGTTGGTCATCACGCCGCCTTCGCCGCCGAAAAATCCGGGAAACATCAGCGACGCGGCAAACACCAGTTCTACCAGACCTAACGTGATCATCGAAAACGTGGTGCCGGCTTTGCTGGTCGTCACGTAGCCGAACAGCAGGCCGAAAGCAAGGCCGGCGATGCCGCCCACCAGCGGAATGAGCACGACCGGAACTGGCGCGCCAGTCATGTTCAGCGCATGGACGGCGCAAAATGCGCCCAGGCCGGAATACACCGCATGGCCGAACGACAGCATGCCACCCTGACCCAGCAGCATGTTGTACGACAGCGCAAAGATCATCATCGTGCCCATCTGCGACAGCAACGACAGCGCCGCACCCTGCTTGAATATGTGCGGGGCGACGATCAGCATCAGGGCGAAGCCGGTCCAGATCAGCGCACGCGGCACATTTGGCGGGCGGTAAGTTACCTTTGTCACCTTTGTCACCTTTGTCAGCTCTGTTATCCCTGTTGCCTCTGTTGCATCGGGTGCTTTTGCTAGCTTCATCATCTTTGTCATCGCGCTCATCCTTCCCTTGTTCCCATCAAACCCTTGGGCCTGAAGATCAGCACCAGTACCAGCAACAGGTACGGCAAGATTGGCGCAACTTGCGAAATCGTCAGTTTCAGCACCACATAACCAGGTGTCATCGATGTGATGTTGGCGCCGAACTGGGCCAGCAGGCTGATCAAAGAGTAATCGATTGCGACGGCAAAGGTTTGCAGCACGCCGATCAGCAGCGACGCTGCCAGCGCGCCGACCAGAGAACCCATGCCGCCGACCACGACAACGACAAAGATGATGCTGCCCACCGTGTGCGCCATCGCCGGCTCGGTAACGAAGGCGTTACCGCCGATGACGCCGGCCAGACCGGCCAGCGCGCAACCGCCGCCGAACACCAGCATCAGTACGCGTGGCACGTTGTGGCCCAGCGCTTCGACAGTTTCCGGGTGAGTCAACGCGGCCTGGATGACCAGACCGATGCGGGTGTGCTTGAGCACCAGATAAATCGCCAGCAGCATCAGCAAGGCGACCATCATCATGAATCCGCGATAGGTCGGGAAGGTCGTCGTGTACAGCGTAAACAGCGATCCGGAGAGTTCCTCGGGAATCCGGTACGGCACCGTGGAGCGACCCCAGGCCAGTTGCACCAGTTCGACGATCACATACGACAGACCGAACGTGAACAGCAATTCCGGCACATGGCCGTATTTGTGCACGTGGCGCAATCCGTAGCGCTCGACCAGTGCGCCGAGCGCACCGACGGCCAGCGGCGCGATGAACAACGCGGGCCAGAAACCGAGCACGCTGGTAATTGTGTACGCAAAATAGGCACCCAGCATGTAGAAGCTGGCATGTGCAAAATTGAGCACGCCCATCATGCTAAATATTAATGTCAAACCGGACGAAAGCATGAACAGCAACAAGCCGTAGCTCAAGCCGTTGAGCAGCGTAATCAACGTGTATTCCAACGGGAATCCTTTCAATGCAGCAATGGCGGTGCCAGTTTGCAGCAAGCAAGAAAAAAGCAGGGGGCAAAAGAAGGGCTACACCGGGCGCCCATCACAGAGGGCAGCACGCGCGCATTACCGATCCCAGTGCAGGAATGAAGTGCCAGTCGCTGGCCAGCACAAGCTGACCAGTAACTGGCATGGTGTTACGACTTGGCGGGTCGCGTCATCTCGCACGAGGTTGGCAGGGCGCCACTGGCGGCATCGATTTTTTGATCAGTTTTCCAGCCATAACCGGTATTTTCCTGATCGTATTTGACGGCCTTGCCATCGATCTTGGTCCAGGTTGAGACGTACAGCGATTGCTGCAACTGATGGTCAGACTTGCGCATCTCGTTTTCGCCATTGAGGCTCTTGAACTTCATGCCTTCGAGGGCATAGGCAACCTTGGTCGGGTCGGACGACTTTGCATCCTTGATTGCCTTGGACAGCATCTGGACAACGTTGTAAGTTGCCAGTGTATAGAAGTCATCGTCGTATTTTTTCTTGAATTCGGCGGCGATTTCATGGCCGCTGAAGTTCTCGATGTTCTCATGCCAGTAGCCAACCATCTTCACGCGTTCTGCACCGGCTGCGCCCATCGCTGTCGGCACGCCTGTGGTGCCAGCGTAGTAGGTGTAGAACTTCGATTCCAGGCCGGCATCCTTGGCCGAGCGGATCAGCAGCGACAGGTCGGCGCCCCAGTTGCCGGTGATGATCGTATCGGCGCCGGAAGCTTTGATCTTGGCGACGTACGGCGCGAAATCCTTGACCTGGCCGATCGGGTGCAAATCGTCGCCGACGATTTCGATATCGGGGCGCTTGCGCTTCAAGTTTTCCTTGGCTGCGCGCGTGACCTGATGGCCGTGCGAATAGTTCTGGCCGATGATGTAGACCTTCTTGATGCTCATATCCTTGGCTATGGCCGTCGTCAGCGCTTCCATCTTCATGTCGGAATTGGCATCGAAACGGAAGTGCCAGAAACTGCACTTGCTGTTGGTCAAGTCCGGATCGATCGCGGCATGGTTCAGGAACACGACTTCCTTGCCCGGATTGCGTGAATTGTGCTTGTTGATGGCATCGATCAAGGCTAGCGCCACGCCGGAGCCATTGCCTTGCGTGATATAGCGGTAACCCTTGTCGATGACGCTTTTGAGTTGCGTCAGCGATTCCTGCGGGCTGGCCTTGTTATCGAAGCCGACGAATTCCAGCGTATTGTCGCCGGCCAGCTTTTGTGCATTTGCTGTGGCCGAGAACATTTGCAAGCTTTTCAATTGATTCTGGCCGATCGGTCCGAACGGACCTGACAGCGGATCGATCAGCGCGACCTGGACGTTGTCAGCCATGGCGGGCGCACCCAGAAAAGCCGTCGCGGCGGCGACGACAAGTGCGAGTGGACGAAGCTTGAGCAGATTGCATTTTTTAATCATATTTTTAGGCATGTGTCTCTTTCTTGTGAGTGCAAGCTGGCCGCAAGGTGCGGAGGTCATACGGGTCATACGGGTGTTAACTGGTTATCAAATGGTTGTTAAATGGTTGTCAAATGGTCGTCAGGCGGTAGGCAGTTGGTAGTCCTTGAATTGTTCCCGCATCTTGTTTTTCAAGAACTTGCCGGTGGCGCCTACCGGCAGCGCATCGACGAACGTGATGTCGTCGGGAGTCCACCATTTGGCGATCTTGCCGTCATAAAACGTCAGCAATTCTTCCTTGCTGACGCTGGCGCCGGGGCGCTTGACGACGATCAGCAATGGCCGCTCGTCCCACTTTGGATGAAACACGCCGATGCAAGCGGCCTGCATCACTGCCGGATGCGCCATCGCGATGTTTTCCAGATCGATGGTGCTGATCCATTCGCCGCCGGACTTGATGACATCCTTGCTGCGATCGGTGATCTGCAGATAGCCATCGGCATCGATGGTGGCCACGTCGCCGGTCGGAAACCAGCCATCTTCAAGCACGCTGTCGTCCACTTGCTTGTAATAGCGTTCGATGACCCACAGTCCCTTGACCAGCAAGTTGCCGTACGTCTTGCCATTCCAGGGCAGTTCCAGACCGCTGTCGTCAACGATTTTCATGTCGACGCCGAAGATCGCGTGGCCCTGTTTTTCGAGAAGTGCCTGTTTCGCCTCTTCCGGCAAGTTCAAGTGCTTGGTTTGCAAGGTGCATGCGGTGCCCAGCGGCGACATTTCCGTCATGCCCCACGCGTGGACGACTTCGATGTCGTATTGGTGGCGCAGCGTTTTCATCATCGCAGGCGGACAGGCCGAGCCGCCGATGACGGTGCGCTTGAAGCTGGAGAAAGTGAGCTTGTTGTCGGCCACGTAATTGAGCAAACCGTGCCAGACGGTCGGCACGCCGGCCGAGAAAGTCACCTGTTCCTGTTCGAACAATTCATACAGCGACTTGCCATCGAGCGCCGGGCCCGGAAACACCATCTTGGCGCCGGTCAGCGGCACCGAATACGGCAAACCCCACGCATTCACATGGAACATCGGCACTACCGGCAGCACCGTATCGCGGCCAGACACATTCAGGCTGTCGGGCATCATCGATGCATACGAATGCAGGATCGTCGAGCGGTGCGAATACAGCGCGCCTTTCGGATTGCCGGTGGTGCCCGATGTGTAGCACAGGCTCGATGCCGAATTCTCGTCGAATTGCGGCCACACATAATCGGGCGAACTGGCCTCCAGCAAATCTTCATAGCACAGCAGATTGGCGATCTTGCTGTCGGCCGGCATATGGCTGCGGTCGCACAATGCGATGAAACCCTTGACGGTGGTGCAATGTGCAGCGAATGCTTCGACCAGCGGCAAGAACGTCATGTCGAACATCAGATACTGGTCTTCGGCATGGTTGACGATGTAGGCGATCTGTTCCGGATGCAGGCGCGGATTGATCGTGTGCAGCACGGCACCGGAACCGGAAACGCCGTAATACGCTTCCAGGTGGCGATAGCCATTCCAGGCCAGCGTGGCGACCCGGTCGCCGATCGTCACGCCGAGCGTGGCCAGCGCATTGGCCAGCTGGCGCGAACGGGTGTGGCAATCGTGGTACGTGTAGCGATGGATGTCACCTTCGACGCGGCGC
>JBLHNV010000067.1:0-11124 GCA_047623125.1 Janthinobacterium sp.
GGCTGGAATCGGCGCTGGAACGGGCCATCGCTTGCGTCGAAGCCGGCGCCGACATGATCTTCCCGGAAGCAATCACGGAACTGGCGATGTACAAGCAATTCGCCGCCGCCGTCAAGGTGCCGGTGCTGGCCAACATCACCGAATTCGGCGCCACGCCGCTGTTTACCGTCGACGAGTTGAAAGCGGCCGACGTCGCTCTGGTGCTGTACCCTTTGTCGGCCTTTCGCGCGATGAACAAGGCGGCCGAAAACGTCTACATGGCAATCCGCCGCGACGGCACCCAAAAGAATGTCGTCGACACGATGCAAACGCGCATGGAATTGTATGACCGTATCAACTACCATGATTTCGAGCAGCATCTGGATGCCTTGTTCGCTGCGCAAAAAAAATAAAGCCCGGTTTTAACGCATTCAGAGCCTTACGCCCCACCATTGAATCAGCACGTTTAGCAAGGATAGTAACCATGACCACATCGACACCCACCGCCTTCAAAGCAAAAAAATCCGTCGCACTGTCCGGCGTGACCGCCGGCAATACCGCACTGTGTTCAGTCGGCAAGACCGGCAATGACTTGCATTACCGCGGCTACGACATCCTCGATATCGCCGAAACATGCGAGTTCGAAGAAATCGCCTACCTGCTGGTGCATGGAAAATTGCCGGGCACAGCGGAATTGAAAGCTTACAAGGCGAAGCTGAAAGGCTTGCGCGGCTTGCCAGCAGCGGTCAAGGCGGCGCTGGAAGCGTTGCCGGCGGCGTCGCACCCGATGGATGTGATGCGTACCGGCGTGTCGGTGCTCGGTTGTGCCTTGCCGGAAAAAGATGATCATAACGCGCCAGGTGCACGCGACATCGCCGATCGCCTGATGGCGTCGTTCGGCTCGATGTTGTTGTACTGGTATCACTTCAGCCACAATGGCAAGCGCATCGAAGTCGAGACCGACGACAATTCGATCGGTGGCCATTTCCTGCATCTGCTGCACGGCGTGAAGCCATCGGCAGAGTGGGAAAAAGCGATGCATACGTCGCTGATTTTGTATGCGGAACACGAATTCAATGCATCGACGTTTACCGGGCGCGTCATCGCCGGCACGGGTTCGGACATCCATTCGGCGATCACCGGCGCGATCGGTGCGCTGCGCGGACCGAAACACGGCGGTGCGAATGAAGCCGCGTTCGAAATCCAGAAACGCTATGACAATCCGGACGAAGCGGAAGCCGATATCCGTTCGCGCGTCGGAAACAAGGAAGTCGTCATCGGTTTCGGTCACCCGGTCTATACGGTGTCCGATCCGCGCAACGAGGTCATCAAGGAAGTGGCGCGCAAGCTGTCGCTGGAAGCGGGTTCGAGCGCGATGTACGACATTGCCGAGCGCCTGGAGACGGTGATGTGGGACGTCAAGAAGATGTTCCCCAACCTGGACTGGTTTTCGGCCGTGTCATACCACGTGATGGGCGTGCCGACGGCGATGTTTACGCCACTGTTCGTGATCGCGCGCACCTCCGGCTGGGCCGCGCATATCATCGAGCAACGCATCGACAACAAGATCATCCGCCCAAGCGCCAATTACGTCGGACCGGACGATCTGGAATTCGTACCGATCAAGGAGCGCAAATGACTACGATGAACACCCGTTACCGCACAGCCCTGCCCGGCACCAAGCTCGACTTTTTTGACACGCGCGCAGCGGTCGATGCGATCGAAGCCGGCGCTTTCGACAAACTGCCATACACCTCGCGCGTGCTGGCTGAAAATCTGGTGCGGCGCTGCGACCCGGCCACGCTGACCGATTCGCTCAAGCAATTCATCGAGCGCAAGCAAGACCTGGATTTTCCATGGTTCCCGGCCCGCGTCGTGTGCCATGACATCCTGGGCCAGACTGCGCTGGTCGATCTGGCCGGCCTGCGCGACGCGATCGCAGAACAGGGCGGCGACCCTGCGCTGGTCAACCCGGTGGTGCCGACCCAACTCGTAGTCGACCATTCGCTGGCCGTCGAGGCCGGCGGCTTCGATCCGGACGCCTTCACCAAGAACCGCGCCATCGAAGACCGGCGCAATGAAGACCGGTTTCATTTCATCGACTGGACCAAGAAGGCGTTCAAGAACATCGATGTGATTCCGCCTGGCAACGGCATATTGCACCAGATCAACCTGGAACGCATGAGCCCGGTTGTCCAGGTAAAAGACGGCGTCGCCTTCCCCGATACGCTGGTCGGCACCGACAGCCACACCCCGATGGTCGATGCGCTGGGCGTGATCGCGATCGGTGTCGGTGGCCTGGAAGCGGAAAGCGTGATGCTGGGCCGCGCCTCGTGGATGCGCCTGCCCGACATCATCGGCGTCGAACTGTCGGGCAAGCCGCAGCCTGGCATCACCGCCACCGATATCGTGCTGGCGCTGACCGAATTTTTGCGCAAGCAAAAGGTTGTGTCGTCGTATCTGGAATTCTACGGCGAGGGCGCAGCCAGCCTGACGCTGGGTGACCGTGCGACCATTTCCAACATGACGCCGGAATTTGGCGCCACCGCTGCGATGTTCTACATCGACGAGCAAACCATCAAGTATCTGAAACTCACCGGCCGTGAAGACGAGCAAGTCAAGCTGGTCGAAACTTACGCCAAGGCCACCGGTCTGTGGGCCGACAGCTTGACCAACGCCGTGTACGAGCGCGTGCTCAAGTTCGACCTGTCCTCGGTAGTGCGCAACATCGCAGGACCGAGCAACCCGCACAGCCGCGTGCCAACCTCGGAACTGGCTGCGCGCGGCATCGCTCGCAAGGTCGAAAACGCGCCGGGCCTGATGCCGGACGGCGCCGTGATCATCGCTGCCATCACCAGTTGCACCAACACCAACAACCCGCGCAACATGATCGCCGCCGGCTTGCTGGCGCGCAATGCGAACCGGCGCGGCCTGTCCCGCAAGCCTTGGGTAAAGAGTTCACTGGCGCCGGGTTCTAAAACCGTGACCTTGTATCTGGAAGAAGCAGGCCTGTTGCCTGAGTTGGAAACATTGGGTTTCGGCGTCGTCGGCTATGCCTGCACCTCGTGCAACGGCATGTCCGGCGCGCTCGATCCGGTGATCCAGAAAGAAGTGCTGGAGCGTGACCTGTACGCCACCGCCGTGCTGTCGGGCAACCGCAACTTCGATGGCCGCATCCACCCATACGCGAAGGAAGCCTTCCTGGCTTCGCCGCCATTGGTCGTCGCTTACGCCATCGCCGGCACCATCCGTTTCGATATCGAAAAAGATGTACTGGGCCTCGACACCGACGGCAAACCGGTCACGCTGAAAGACCTGTGGCCATCGGATGAAGAAATCGATGCCGTCGTCGCATCAAGCGTCAAGCCCGAACAATTTCGCAAGGTGTATATCCCGATGTTCGCGGCGCAACCGGACGACGGACAGAAAGTGAGCCCGCTGTACGAATGGCGAGCGCAAACCACCTATATCCGTCGTCCGCCGTACTGGGAAGGCGCGCTCGCTGGCGAGCGCACGATGAAGGGCATGCGGCCGTTGGCCGTGCTCGGTGACAACATCACGACCGACCATTTGTCGCCATCGAACGCCATCATGCTAGATAGCGCCGCCGGCGCCTATCTGGCAAAAATGGGCTTGCCGGAAGAGGACTTCAACTCTTACGCGACGCACCGCGGCGATCATCTGACCGCACAGCGCGCCACGTTCGCCAATCCGACATTGAAAAATGAAATGGTCAAGAAGGATGGCAAGGTGCAAGCCGGTTCGCTGACCCGCATTGAGCCTGAAGGTCAGGTCACCCGCATGTGGGAAGCGATCGAAACTTACATGGCGCGCAAGCAACCGTTGATCATCATCGCCGGTGCCGACTATGGCCAAGGTTCGTCGCGCGACTGGGCCGCCAAAGGCGTGCGCCTCGCTGGCGTGGAAGCGATCGCGGCTGAAGGCTTCGAACGCATTCATCGCACCAATCTGGTCGGCATGGGCGTGTTGCCGCTCGAATTCAAGCCGGGCGTGAACCGCCTGACCCTTGATATCGACGGCACCGAAACCTTTGACGTGATCGGTGCCCACGGACCGCGCTCGACAGTCACCCTGGTGATCACCCGCAAGGATGGCACACGCGTGGAAGTGCCAATGACTTGCCGTTTGGACACGGCCGAAGAAGTGGCGATCTACGATGCCGGCGGCGTGTTGCAGCGTTTTGCGCAAGATTTCTTAGCGTCTTCCAAAGCGGCATAATTATCGGCTTGAGCGTCACCGCAAACCTGGGTTCTGCAGCCATGCAGCACCCGGGCCACATCAGAAAACATTCAGGAAAAATTTCAGGATCAGGAAAAATTTCTCATGACTCAAGAACCCAAGATTTACCCGCCACAAATTAAAGTACCCGCCACCTATATTCGTGGCGGCACCAGCAAGGGCGTGTTTTTCCGCCTGCATGACTTGCCCGAAGCGGCCCAAGTGCCCGGCCCGGCGCGCGATGCACTGCTGCTGCGCGTCATTGGCAGTCCCGACCCTTACGGCAAGCAGATCGACGGCATGGGCGGCGCAACATCGAGCACCAGCAAGACGGTCATTTTATCGACTTCCAACCGGCCCGGCCACGATGTCGATTACCTGTTCGGTCAGGTCGCCATCGACAAGGCTTTTGTTGACTGGAGCGGCAATTGCGGCAATCTGTCCGCCGCCGTCGGTTCGTTCGCGATCAGCAGCGGCCTGGTTGAACTGGGCAGCGTGCTGGCAAATAATGCGCAAAACGGCATCGCGAGCGTGCGCATCTGGCAAGCCAACATCGGCAAGACCATCATCGCGCACGTGCCGATCAGCAATGGCGAAGTACAAGAAACGGGCGACTTCGAACTCGACGGCGTGACCTTTGCGGCCGCCGAAGTGATGCTGGATTTCATGGACCCGGCAGCCGAGGAAGAAGGCGGCGGCGGCTCGATGTTCCCAACAGGCAATCTGGTCGACGATCTGGACGTACCCGGCGTGGGTACTTTGAAGGTGACGCTGATCAATGCCGGCATCCCGACCATTTTTGTCAATGCGCAAGAGATCGGCTACAGCGGCGCGGAGTTGCAAGACGCGATCAATGGCGATGCCAAGGCATTGGCCATGTTCGAGACGATCCGCGCCCATGGCGCCGTGCGCATGGGTTTGATCACGCATATCGATCAAGCCGCACAGCGCCAGCACACGCCAAAAGTCGCCTTTGTCGCGCAGCCGCTGGACTACGTGTCCTCGAGCGGGAAACCCGTTGCGGCCGCTGATATCGATTTGCTGGTGCGCGCCTTGTCGATGGGCAAACTGCATCACGCGATGATGGGTACGGCAGCGGTTGCCATCGGCACCGCCGCAGCGATCCCGGGCACGCTGGTGAATCTGGCCGCTGGCGGCGGTTTGCGCAATGCGGTGCGCTTCGGCCATCCGTCGGGCACCTTGCAAGTGGGCGCCGAAGCGACTGAAGTAAACGGGCAATGGCGCGTGACCAAAGCTAGCATGAGCCGCAGCGCGCGTGTGCTGATGGAGGGCTGGGTGCGCGTTCCGGGCGATGCGTTTTGAGCACCATGCCTGGCAGCGAGCCAGCTAGCGCCCAGCAATGGGACCAGGTGCTGGTCGACATCGTCGACTACGTCTGCAATGTCGAGATCACGTCGTCGCTGGCCTACGATACGGCCCGCAACTGTCTGATCGACACGCTCGGTTGCGGCCTTGAAGCGCTGAGCTACCCGGCGTGCAAGAAACTGATGGGCCCGATCGTGCCTGGCACCGTGGTGCCCAACGGCGCCAAGGTGCCGGGCACCCAGTTCCAGCTCGATCCGGTGCAAGCGGCATTCAACATCGGAGCAATGATCCGCTGGCTCGACTTCAACGATACCTGGCTGGCCGCCGAATGGGGCCATCCGTCGGATAATCTGGGGGCGATTCTGGCGACTGCCGACTGGCTCTCGCGCAACGCGGTGGCCGCCGGGAAAGCGCCATTGACGATGAAAACGGTATTGACCGGCATGGTCAAGGCGCACGAAATTCAGGGCTGCATCGCGCTCGAAAATTCGTTCAACAAGGTTGGCCTCGACCATGTGGTGCTGGTCAAGGTAGCCTCGACTGCGGTAGTGGCCCAGATCCTGGGGTTGACCCGCGAGGAAATGCTGAACGCGGTATCGCTGGCATGGGTCGACGGCCAGGCGCTGCGCACCTACCGCCACAGCCCCAACACCGGTTCCCGCAAATCATGGGCTGCCGGCGATGCGACTGCGCGTGCAGTGCGCCTGGCCTTGATGGCAAAGACTGGCGAAATGGGTTATCCATCCGTGCTCACGGCAGCAACCTGGGGTTTTTATGATGTCCTGTTCAAGGGCCAGCCGTTCAAGTTCCAGCGTCCCTACGGCGCTTACGTGATGGAAAACGTGCTGTTCAAGATCGCCTTTCCGGCCGAGTTCCACGCGCAAACGGCAGTCGAAGCCGGCATGACCTTGCACGCGCAATTGAATGCCGCCGGAAAGTCGGTGGCAGACATCAAAAAGATCACGCTGCGCACCCATGAGGCGTGCATCCGCATCATCGACAAGGCAGGCCCTTTGAGCAACCCGGCCGACCGCGATCATTGCATCCAGTACATGGTGGCGCTGCCGCTCATCTTCGGCCGTCTGACGGCGGCAGATTATGAAGACCATGTCGCAGCCGATCCCCGCATCGATGCCTTGCGCGCCAAAATCATCTGCATCGAAGATCCTGCCTTTACCAAGGATTACCACGATGCGAAGAAGCGCTCGATCGCCAATGGCTTGACGGTCGAATTCAACGACGGATCACGCTTCGATGAAGTGCTGGTCGAATACCCGCTCGGCCATGCGCGCCGCCGTACCGAAGGGATCCCGCTGCTGGTCGAAAAATTCAAGACCAATCTGGCGCGCCAATTTCCACCCAAGCAGCAAAACGCCATTTTGGCGGTGTCGCTGGATCAGCAAAAGCTGGAAGTGATGCCAGTGCATGAATACGTCGATCTCTATGTGATTTAATTTATTACTCAAGAGATCATGAATTCACTTTGCGGGTGCCTCATTTTCAATTTCTGGAGCAAACATGAATTTCGAAGAATTCTATAAAGAATCAATCGACCAACCACACGCATTCTGGAAAAAAGAAGCGGCGTTGGTCGAATGGCAAGCGCCGTTTTCCGAAGTGCTCGATTACTCGAACCCGCCATTTGCCAAATGGTTTGTCGATGGCAAGACCAATCTGTGCCACAACGCGGTCGACCGCTGGGCCAAAACCCAGGGCGACAGCGCAGCGCTGATCGCCATTTCGACCGAAACCGGGACTGAAAAAGTCTATTCCTTCACCGAATTGCAAGCCGAAGTGTCGCGCATGTCGGCGATCATGCTCGCACAGGGCGTGGGCCAAGGCGATCGGGTGCTGATTTACCTGCCGATGATCGCCGAAGCCGCCTTTGCGATGCTCGCTTGCGCGCGCATCGGTGCCATCCATTCGGTCGTGTTCGGCGGTTTTGCTTCGCACAGCCTGGCCACTCGCATCGACGATGCGCAGCCCAAGCTAATCGTATCGAGCGACGCCGGTGCGCGCGGCGGCAAACCGGTGCCGTACAAGCCCTTGCTCGACGCCGCGATTGAACTGGCCGCATTCAAGCCAGCGAAGGTACTGATGATAGACCGTGGCTTGGTGCCGATGACAATGGTGGAAGGGCGCGACGTCGATTACCGGACGCTGCGCGCGCAGCACTTCGACGCCATGGTGCCGGTAGTGTGGCTGGAATCGAACGAACCATCTTACATTTTGTACACCTCCGGCACCACCGGAAAACCGAAAGGCGTGCAGCGCGACGTCGGCGGCTATGCGGTGGCGCTGGCGTCGTCGATGCAGCACATTTACTGCGGCCAGCCCGGCGAAACCTTTTTTTCGACATCGGACATTGGCTGGGTTGTCGGCCACTCCTATATCGTCTATGGCCCGTTGATCGCCGGCATGGCAACCATCATGTATGAAGGCTTGCCGACCGTGCCCGATGCCGGCATCTGGTGGAGCATCGTCGAAAAATACAAGGTCACACGCATGTTCTCGGCGCCGACCGCGGTGCGGGTGCTGAAGAAGCAGCCGCCCGAATTCATGAAAAAATACGACTTGTCGTCGCTGAAGGCACTGTACCTGGCCGGCGAACCGCTGGACGAAACCACATCGACGTGGATTTCCAGCGCATTGGGCGTGCCGATCATCGACAATTACTGGCAAACTGAAACCGGCTGGCCGATCTTGTCGATCGCCAAAGGCATAGCAGACACGCCGACCAGGCTGGGCAGCCCGGGGCTCGCCGTGTTCGGCTACAAGGTCAAGATATTGAGCGAAACCACCGGCGAAGATTGCGCGGCCAATGAAAAAGGCGTGGTCGTCATCGAAGGCCCGTTGCCGCCCGGCTGCATGCAAACGATTTATGGCGACGATGCGCGCTTTGTCAGCACCTACTGGACCAAAATCAATGGCAAGCAAGTGTATTCAACCTTCGACTGGGGCATCCGCGATGCCGATGGTTATTACTTCATTCTGGGCCGTACCGATGACGTGATCAACGTCGCCGGCCACCGCCTGGGCACGCGCGAAATCGAAGAAAGCATCTCGAGCCATGCCGCCGTTGCCGAAGTGGCCGTGGTCGGTGTCGAAGACCAGCTGAAAGGCCAGGTCGCGGTTGCCTTCGTCGTGCTCAAGCACGCGCAAGCGGCTGCCACACCTGAGTCTGCCCGCGCTTTGGAAAAGGACATCATGGGTGTCGTCGACCGGCAACTGGGCGCCGTCGCGCGCCCTGCCCGGGTGGCATTCATCAACGGTTTGCCAAAAACGCGTTCCGGAAAATTGCTGCGGCGCTCGATCCAGGCCATCTGCGAAGGCCGCGATCCGGGCGATTTGACGACCATCGACGATCCAGGTACGTTGCAGCAAATCAAGCAGGCGCTCGCGGCCTGAAGCTTGGCTGGAGGCGATAAGCGCGCTTCGGTTTTGCTGGTTGTTTGGCCAGCAAAACTTTAAAAAAGCAGAGGCAAGCCTCTGCTTTTTTTTGGCACGAGATCCGATCACTGATCCGGAATCATCGCGCTGGGCAGTCGCGCTGTCAAAGTCGCCTGGCGGGCGGCGCGCCATAAAAAAAGGCCCGCGTAATGAGCGCGAGCTTTTTTTCCACAAGAATCCACCAAGGATTCAATGATTCAGTCAGCTATTAAAACTGGTTCATCGTGTTGTCTTTACCGGATGCTTTCAGTGCAGCATCGCCGCTGAAGTAATCCTTGTGGTCGTCGCCCATGTCGGAACCGGCCATGTTCTGATGCTTGACGCAAGCGATACCTTGACGGATTTCCTTGCGCTGAACGCCAGCAACATAACCCAGCATGCCTTGGTCACCGAAGTACTCTTTTGCCAGGTTGTCAGTCGACAATGCGGCAGTATGGTAAGTCGGCAGCGTGATCAGGTGATGGAAAATGCCGGCTTCACGCGCCGAGTCAGCCTGGAATGTACGGATTTTTTCATCTGCAGCAATCGCCAATTCGGTTGCATCGTATTCAATGCTCATCAAAGCAGCGCGGTCATAAGCAGCAACGTCCTTGCCTTCGCTCTTCATGATGTCGAAAATTTGCTGACGGAAATTCAGTGTCCAGTTGAATGACGGGCTGTTGTTGTAGACCAGCTTGGCATTTGGAATGACTTTACGAATGGCGCTGACCATGCCACCGATTTGAGCGATATGTGGTTTTTCAGTTTCGATCCACAGCAAGTCGGCGCCGTTTTGCAACGCAGTAATGCTATCGAGTACGCAACGCTCTTCGCCCGTGCCGGCACGGAACTGGAACAAGTTGCTGGCCAGACGCTTGGGCCGAACCAGTTTGCCGCCCTGCTTGATGACAACGTCGCCGTTGCTCATCGATTCGGTGGAAACTTCTTCAACATCGAGGAACGAATTGTACAGATCGCCCAAATCGCCTGGCTCATTCGTGACAGCGATTTGCTTGGTCAAGCCAGCGCCCAGTGAGTCGGTACGGGCAACGATCACGCCGTCGTCAACGCCCAGTTCCAGGAACGCGTAACGGATGGCGCGAATCTTGGCCAGGAAGTCTTCATGAGGCACGGTGACCTTGCCGTCTTGGTGACCGCATTGCTTTTCATCGGAAACCTGGTTTTCGATCTGGATGCAGCATGCACCGGCTTCGATGAGCTGCTTGGCCAGCAAGTAGGTCGCTTCAGCATTGCCGAAACCGGCATCGATGTCGGCGATGATTGGCACGACATGCGTAATGTGGTTGTCGATCTGATCCTGGATCGCTTGCTTGGCGGCGCCTTCAGCAGCGTCCAGTTGACGGAACAAACCGCCCAGTTCACGTGCATCGGCTTGGCGCAAGAACGTATAGAGCTCCTTGATCAGCGCGGAGACAGCTGTTTTCTCGTGCATCGACTGGTCAGGCAGCGGACCGAACTCGGAGCGCAGTGCCGCAATCATCCAGCCCGACAGGTACAGGTAGCGACGCTCGGTGCTGTTGAAGTGCTTCTTGATGGAAATCATCTTCTGTTGACCGATGAAACCGTGCCAGCAACCCAACGACTGGGTGTACTTGGACGAGTCAGCGTCGTAGTTCGCCATGTCACTGCGCATGATCTTGGCGGTGTACTTGGCGATATCCAGACCGGTCTGAAATTTATTCTGGGCGCGCATGCGTGCAGCGGACTCTGGATTGATGGCATTCCAGGCACTGCCTTCTTTGTTTTTCAGGCCAGCAATGGCTTTGATGTCGTCTTGATATTGTGACATGGTCATATCCTAGATAATAAAGCAAGATTGAGAAAAGCGTGCCGAGTGTCAGTGCATCTGTTCACTCGCGTACGAACAACAGTGTGATGAAATCGGAACAGAACTGCATGGAAGAATAATAGCTGTTTTTTTGAAATTCAGCCAAGTCTTATATAAGACATATAACTTAAATTAATCCATTTATTTTCAATGACTTACATATTATTTTCTGTATATGAAATGTGTTTTCAATATATGGGATGGATTTTCCAGCAATATCCCAGTCTGCATTTCACAGTATGGAATTTACTTTTCGTATCGTGAAAAAATGACGAATCTGGCAAAGTGATCCATTCAGCCAA
>JBLHNV010000068.1:0-11122 GCA_047623125.1 Janthinobacterium sp.
CCGCTGCTGCCGACCGGCTTCATCCCGGCCGCCGACCGCGCTCAGACCCAGATCAACCTGGAATTGCCGCCCGGTTCCACGCTGGCCCAGACCCGCATCACCGCCGAGCGCGCCCGCGTAGCCGCAATGCAAGTGGCTGGCGTGACGGGCATCTTCAGCTCGATCGGCGGCGGATCTTCCGGCGATGCGTTCGCGCCGGGCTCGGTCGCAGAAGCGCGGCGCGCCGTGCTGACTGTCACCACGGTGCATAGAACCGAGCGCAGCACCACGATGGCCGACATCGAAAACGGCATCCGGCAACGGCTCAACGCCATTCCCGGCGCGCGCTTCAATGTCGGCCCGCCCGACACCGGCGTCAAGATGCAACTGGTGCTGCGCAGCGACGACCCGATTGCGCTGAACCTGACGGCGCAACAAGTCGAGCGCGAAATGCGTACCTTGAAAGGGATCGGCAATGTCAGTTCCAGCGCGTCGCTGGTGCGCCCGGAAATCATCGTGCGGCCCGATTTTGCACGCGCCGCCGACCTCGGCGTTACAGCAAGCGCGATCGGCGAAACGGTGCGCGTGGCCACCGCCGGCGACTACGATACGGCGCTGACAAAGTTGAATTTGCCGGAGCGCCAGATACCGATCCGGGTCAAGTTGCCCGACGCGGTGCGCGCCGATCTGGCCGCCATCGGCCGCCTGACCGTGCCCGGCAAAAATGGCCCGGTGCTGCTGACCAATGTCGCGAGCATCACGATGGAAAGCGGTCCGGCCCAGATCGACCGACTCAACCGCGGGCGCAACGTCACGCTCAGCATTGAACTGGGCGCGCGCTCGCTGGGCGCCGTCGACAAGGAAGCGCGCGCGCTGCCAGCGATGAAGAACTTGCCGCCATCGGTCAAGATCGCCGAACAGGGCGACACGCGGGAAATGGCGGCGCTGTTTGCCAGCTTCGGCCTGGCAATGGCGATCGGCGTGCTGTGCATCTACGGCGTGCTGGTCTTGCTGTTCAAGGACTTCATGCAGCCAATCACGATCCTGGCCGCACTGCCGCTGTCGATCGGCGGCGCCTTCGTTGCGCTCTTGATCACAGGTAATGCCTTGTCGATGCCGTCGATGATCGGCTTGATCATGTTGATGGGCATCGTCACGAAGAACTCGATCCTGCTGGTCGATTATGCCCTGCTGGCGCGCGCCGCCGGCATGAACCGCTTCGACGCGCTGGTCGACGCTTGCCACAAGCGCAGCCGCCCGATCCTGATGACGACGATCGCGATGGGCGCCGGCATGATGCCGCTGGCGCTGGGCTGGGGCGCCGATCCGAGCTTCCGCTCGCCGATGGCAATCGCGGTCATCGGCGGCCTGATCACATCCACCTTGCTCAGCTTGCTGGTAGTGCCGGCCGTGTTTACCTACATCGACGATCTGGAGCACTGGATCAAGCGCATGGCGGGCAAAGCGAGCAGAAAAACAGACGATGCAGATAGCGGCCAGAGCGCGGCGGTTGCGCTGGGCAAGGATTGATCGTGGCAGGTGTCGGCTGGCTGTAGCAGCAAGCCGACGTGCCCGGCAGCGAGCGCAGCCGGTTGTTTGCTGCCGCTGCTACTTTTTGCAAAACGCGATCTGATCCCACACCGTATCGGGGATATCATCGCCGGTCGTCAACAGCAATTGCGCCCCCAGCGTAATGATGTAAGCACAGTCAGGCAGCGCGCCGATGCTCCAGCCACCACTGGGGACGGCCGCGCCGAAGCGCTCGCCCGGCACTGCAGCGGGCAGAGTAAAGCCGTAAGGTCCGCCCGGGCCAGTCATCACCAGCGAGACTGCGCCCAGGTTGGCGTGCGTAGCGGTGAGCACCACATCGAGGCCGGTCGTTACGCCAGCGCAACCGTTGCTGCGCAATTGCAGCGCATCGACCGACACCACGGCCAGCTGATTATTCGCCTTCGATGGCGCCCATGCTCCGCCCTTGGCGACGCCGTCATACAAGGTATTTTCGAACGCTGCGTGAAAACAGATGCCGGCATCTATTTCCGATCCCGGAATGCCGATCTGGCGCACCCGCATGCGCAACGCGACATGACGATTGGCAGCCAGCGGCGCGCCCAAGCTGGTGCTGCTGACGCCAGCTTGCACGCCAGTGACATCGATGCCAGGGGACGCCTGCAGCGCACCGGTGATAATAGCGAGCATGTTGCCGTTCGGATTAAAAAAGCCATCAGGACCGAACACGTTGCTCGCTTGCGGCACCTGGATCCAGCCCGCGACGATGGCGGCATTGAGCGCCCCGCCGCCCGGATTGGCCGGATCCGCGTGGACCTTCGCGGTCTTGATCGGATTCGGGTCGCCAACGAACGCCGGCGCGTAGCGTTCCAACTTGCCCAGACAGGTGTTGGCGAACTGGCCGGCGCCGACCGCGCCCCAGGCGCCGACCGGATTACCGCTGGGATCGACGCTGCGCCACTCGAAGCGATACTCCATCGGCTGGCCGTTCAAACCCTTGGGCAGCACGCCGTTCAGCCGCACCGTGCCATAGAATGCACGCGCATCGCCGACCGTCAAGCCACTGCCCGGCACGGCGCTGTGGATGTCGGAGGCATACAAGTAGCCGCCCAGTGCATCAAATACCGGCAACGGTTCATTGGTCGGCGGCTGCTTTTCCAGGCACAGGTCGACGCAGAAACAGGGGCCGACGTTTTCGCGGTCGGACGCGCGACCACGCAGCGGCGGTTCAACCAGCAGCGGCGTACCGGACAGCGTTTCGACGCGGAAGTACAGGTCGGGTCCGCCGGTCCATTCAACATCGATAACCGGTGAAAAGATCGTCTTCTTGAAATCGGCGGTACTGTAATCAATGCGGAAATGACCGCTGGCGTCGGTGATGCCAGCGCCCAGCGCATCGTCTTGCAGCCAGTCGACATCGAAGGCGCGCACGCGTACACCGCCGATCGGCGCCTTGGTCTGGCAATGGGTCACTTTTCCGCAAATGACCCAGGCGCCGAAGCGCGCGCGCACGCCACACCAGTAGCGGTGAGGAATCGTGTAGTCCCAGGCGGCGACGCGGTCAGCGCCGACGTCGCGCCACATCGGTTGCACCGTGGTGATCGTAAATTGCAGCGGCAGCGTCGGTCCCGGCTTGATCAGGTGCGGCACGGTGTCGCAATACAGGTCCAGCTCGAAGGCTTCGCCGTTGTAATTGGGCGCCTTCGAAAAGTCGATCGTGAAGTTGCCCGCTGCATCGACCAGCGCCACCGCCAGCAGCAGCGCTGCCTTGTCCGACTGCGCCTTGTCGTCGACCGGAGCAAACGTATCTTTTGCCTGCGCCATCGCGAGGTGGGTCACGTCGCGCCCGGCGGCGATGCGATAAGCCTTCAACGTCGTGCCGGTCAGCGGCTCGATACATTCGTGGCACAGCGCACCCTTAAGTGCACCCTTGAAGAGGAAAGCCATCGTGTTTCTCCTGTCTGCGGTGAGTGGTTGCCAGATTGCCCGTGATGCGGTGCCGTAACGGCGGGCGGCTCGGAAAGGGCACGCCGCTGGCGACGCAAGGGAGGCTGAAAGGCCACTCTATCTGCCCGGCAACCGGGCGACGTCGGCTGGATCAAACTCTCAGTGTGCATGGCCGGAAAAACGCAGATTTGCTTGAAACATATCGGTCTGCCGGTGTCGCCAGGAAAGTGGTGCAACGGGACTTGCACCGGATCCTTGCAGTATCGTGCAAAAAATTCGCAGGAACACGGCACGTAAAAACGCCGCTGTTGCGTATAGTGAACCCGTTACTACACTAAATGATCGAAAACCAATATGACAATGACACGTGGATATGCGGCCATGGCCGCCAAAGACCCTCTGACACCGATGACATTCGAACGCCGCACACCGCGCGCAGACGACGTGTCGATCGACATCAAATTTTGCGGCGTCTGCCACTCCGATATCCATCAGGCGCGCGACGAATGGGGCGGCGCGATCTTCCCGATGGTGCCAGGCCATGAAATATCGGGCATCGTCAGCGCCGTCGGCAACAACGTGAGCAAGTTCAAAGTCGGCGACCAGGTCGGCGTCGGCTGCTTTGTCGATTCATGCACCACTTGCGCCACGCGCAACGTCGACATGGAGCAATACATGCCGGGACTGGTGCAAACTTATAATAGCGTTGAAGCTGATGGCAGCACGCCGACGATGGGCGGTTATTCGAACCATATGGTCGTCAAGGAAGGCTACGTACTGTCGATTCCGGAGAACCTGCCACTGGACGCCGCAGCACCACTGCTGTGCGCCGGCATCACCTTGTATTCGCCGCTGCATCACTGGAAAGCGGGTCCGGGCAAGAAAGTGGCGATTGTCGGCATGGGCGGACTGGGCCACATGGGCGTCAAGATCGCGCATGCGATGGGCGCCGAGGTCACGGTGCTGAGCCAGTCCTTGTCAAAACAGGAAGACGGCCTGCGTTTCGGTGCGGCCCACTATCATGCGACCAATAATGCGCAAACGTTCAAGGATCTCGAAAAAGAGTTTGACCTGATCATCAACACGGTCGGCACCAGCATCGACTGGAATGCCTACCTGAACTTGCTCAAACCCGATGGCACGATGGTGCTGATCGGCGTACCCGATGCACCGGTGCCGGTCAATGCATTCGCGCTGATCGGCAGCCGCCGCACGCTGGCCGGTTCCCTGATCGGTTCGATCAAGGAAACTCAGGAAATGCTCGATTTCTGCGGTAAGCACAATATCGTCGCCGACATCGAACGAATTGCGATCAAGGACATCAACACAGCGTTCGATCGCGTCGTCAACAGCGATGTGCGCTACCGCTTCGTGATCGACATGGCGTCACTGGACGCGTAGTCCCGCAGACCGGAACGGGGGCTGTTCAGACTGCGCCAGCGGCGTCGGAAAACAGCACGCCGCCCTGCAACTGCAGGCGCGCCTGGGCGATGTCACGCATCGGCGCCAGCCCGTACTGGCGCGCATATTCGCGGCTGAATTGGGATGCGCTGTGGTAACCGACCCGCTGTCCGGCGGTACCGGCATCAAGCATATCGATCAGCATCAGGCGCCGCGCGCCTTCCAGCCGCAACAATTTTTGGTATTGCATCGGCGTCATCGCGGTCAACGCCTTGAAGTGATGGTGCAGCGACGACATGCTCATGTTCACGCGCTGTGCCAGTTCGTCTATGCGCAACTGTAATGCAAAATTTTCCTTGATCCATTCCATGGCCTGACCAATCTGGTGCGTCCGGCTCTCGGACACGGCCATGTGGCGCAGGCGGTCGCCCTGCGGACCGGCCAGCAAGTGGTAAGCGATTTCCTTCTGTATCAACGGCGCCAGCGTCGTGAGCGCTTCCGGCTGGGCCAGCAAGCGCAGCAGGCGCACGCTGGCATCATGCAGCGGCGCCGATACCTGCCCGAGCGCAATGCCGCAAGCGCTGGTGGCAGCAGTTGCCAGCGGTACGCCCACCTCGCTCATCTCGCTGATCAGCTGACTCATTTGCAACATGTCGATATTCAGCAAAAAACACAGGAAAGGTCGCTCTGCATCCGCTTCGGTCACGCGCGTGAGCACCGGCAAACCGATCGAGGTCAGCAAGTACTCGTTGGCGCCATAACTGAAATGCTCATTGCCCAGCATGACGCTCTTGGCGCCCTGCGCAACAAAGGCCAGGCTGGGACTGTAGTCATGCCGCACGGCCCGCGTCGGGGCCGAGCGCCGGTGCAGGCTGAGTCCGGCTATAGCCGTCGGAAAATCGCCATCTTGCGGCGTCAACCGGGCAATCAGGTCGACGAGGGAGGATTGTTGCTCTGGGAGGGAGGACATGGATGCCTGCTGCGTCGAAAAAAACCAGGTCCATTATAGCCAAATCGCGTCACGCGCTACTGCACATGCACTCACGCACCGCCATCGCGGGCCATCCGCTCGGCAGCGCGACCGGCTTTTGCGCGCAGCGCCGCATCGAGCAATCTGTCATGGCCATAAATATCTTGAAAGAAATAGACCTTGCCATCATCATTGACGCGCGACGTGATGTAGGCGATCACCACCGGCAATGGCGCCACCCGTATCGTCTTCGATATGCGCCTTTCCATCGCCGCGCGGATGCGCTCTGTGCTCCATTGCGGCTGTGCTTGCAACACGAACCTGGCCAGCGCGACCGGATCTTCGACGCGCACGCAACCATGGCTCAAATCGCGCCGATCCTGCACGAACAAGCGCGGCGTCGACGTATGGTGCAGGTAAATGTTGTCGCTATTGGGAAAAATGAACTTGATATCGCCCAGCGCATTGCGCGGCCCCGGCCTCTGGCGTATCCGGCTTTGGCCACCCAGCACCTCGGCCAGGCCCGCTTGCGTCAACGTCCTGCTGACCTGGCCAGCGGGGTCGACGAATTCCAACCCTTCCTGCTCGAAATAGGCCGGATCGGTGCTCAGTCTGGGCACCGTTTCAGCTTTCGCGATCGACGGCGGAATATTCCAGTAAGGGCTGAATTCGATCATGCGCATATCGTGGATGAACAGCGGCGTACGGGTATCTTGCGCCTTGCCGACGATCACATTCATCGTCGCCTTCACTTCGATCCGGCCATCCTCGACTTCATAAGCGCGCAGCACGAATTCGGGCACATTGACGACGATCATGCGGGGCGCCAGCAGCAACGGCGTCCAGCGCAAGCGCTCCAGCGCCAGTTCGATCTGGCGCACGCGCGCCGCCGGCGGCACATTGAGCTGCGCCAGCGTGGCGCGGCCGATAATGCCATCCGTTAGCAAAGCGTGGCGCAACTGGAATGCCTTGACGCCATCGACCAGCGCACCTTCATAGCGTGCCGGGACATCGGCAGCGCCCAGGTCAGCCATGTCGCCCAGCGCCAGCAGTTTTTGCGCCAGCGCGGCGATGCCGACCCAGGCCTGGCCAGGCGCGACCTTGTTGCCAGAGCCTGCTGGCAATGGCGGCAACGGCTGCGCCAACGTCGCATCAAGGGCCAACTGGCGGTACTGCGCCAGCGCCCGGCGCAGGTGCGCATACAGCGGCAATTGCGGCGCTTGCGCGCGTATCGCAGCGCCCAAGCGCTGCCCGGCCAGCGCCGCCCCGATGTAGGCCGGCGGGTCCATTGGCTGCGGCGCGGCAAACGCGGCGTGAATATCCTTGGGTGCAACACGTCCGGAATGCAGATCGGCAACAAAACGTTCCAGCGCGGTTGACAACGCCGCCCCCAGCAACGCTTGCTGCGTAGTCGAAAAAGGCCCAGCATCAGCCTTGGTCTGCTCTTGCGTCAACCCTTGCGTGAACGCTTGCGCCAGCCCTGAGGCAGAATAATCATCCGGATTCAAGCCATCCAGAGCGGCATCTTCCAGTATCTGCACGGCCTCGAGCGCTTGCGCCGTCGGGCGCCCGGCCGAAAACCAGAACGCCACATTGTTCGCCTGCGCCGGACTGACCCACGCACACAGGCAAGCTACCAACAGTGATCCGAACAAACATCGAAGCAAGCATCGCAGCGGCAATGCCGGCAACGACTGGCCCTGCCGCCCCTGAACCAGCCCGACAAACTGAACCAACCCCGATGTGACTGGCTGCATGACGCTTGCGCTCCCGATGACTTCACTATGAATGCAACATGGGCAAACCTGCGGTGCAGGCGACTGTACTATAGCCCATGCAGCAGTTACAGGCAGGGTTGTTCTGTTTTGAATCGATGGCGCCGCCGCGCCCAAAAATGGGCAAACCCTATTCTGTGCAGGGTTCGGGAAAATCGCACCATCATTGTCACCACCGAACGAGCCGACCGACACCGAAGGCGACTATCAGCGCAAACGCGGCGAAGAGCAGCCAACCGGGCAATGGTCCGAAGTCCTGGGCTAGTTCATCAAGCCGACCAAGCCGCCAAGCGTGAAGCAAGCCGCCACACGGCAGCGCCAGCGATGGAGGCATGGAATGCCTATCTGAAAGCGCGCACGCCACGATGGAGCGCACGCAGCCTGCTAGAGCATGAACGACTGAACGACGCCGGGGGCAAGGCCAAAACGCGGGGCCGCAAAAAAGGCGAAGGCGACACGACATTACCGGGTGTGTTGCGCCCGCTGCTGGCGCTGCCGCTCAAACAGATTGACGGCGACCGCGTGCGGCAATGGCTGCAAGACGAAGTGCGCCATCCTACCGTGGCAATGAGCGCCTTTGTTCGCCTGCGCGCCTTCCTGAACTGGTGCACGACCAAACCGGAATACAAAGGCCAGGCACACGCCGACGCCTGCGCCACACGCACGGCACGGGACGAACTGCCGAAACCATCGATGAAGGATGATTGTTTGCAGCGCGAACAGTTACCGCTGTGGTTCGACGCCGTGCGCAAACTGTCCAATCCCGTCATCAGTGCTTACCTGCAATCATTGCTGATCACAGGGGCACGCCACGAGGAACTGGCCGAGTTGCAATGGGACGACGTGGATTTTCAATGGCTGAGTGTGACTATCCGCGACAAGGTGGAAGGCAGCCGTACGATACCGCTCACGCCCTATGTGGCACACCTGCTGGCCGCCCTGACCCGCCGCAATCAATGGGTTTTCAGCAGCCCAACCGCCGTCAGTGGCCGCATACAGGAGCCGCGCACTGCGCACAACAAGGCGCTCGACGTTGCCGCCCTGCCGCACCTGTCCATTCATGGCTTGCGCCGCTCCTTTGGCACGTTGTCGGAATGGCTGGAATGCCCGGTCGGTGTGGTGGCGCAAATCATGGGCCACAAGCCGAGCGCCATCGCTGAAAAGCACTACATACGCCGCGCGCTGGACCTGCTGCGTATGAGGCACACGAAGATAGAAGGCTGGATACTGGAACAGGCCGGTATCGACTTTGTGCCGGTGGCAGCGGGTTTGCGCGTGGTGGATAATTGATGGTCGTTGATGCGCGTGGCGTTACGCGCTACAATATCGCATGATCAAGACATTCCAGCACAAGGGCTTGAAAGCCTTTTTCGAGACGGGGAGCATGGCCGGCATTCAATCCGTTCATGCGCCGCGACTAGGGTCCATGCTGCGCCGCCTGAACGAAGCATCGAACGCCACAGGGATGAGCATACCGGGCTGGGGCTTGCACCCACTGCAGGGGCGCGAACTCAAAGGGCATTTTTCGGTCAAGGTCAGCGGCAACTGGCGCATGACGTTCAAATTTGATGGCACGGACGCCGTGCTGGTCAACTATCAAGACTATCACTGAGGAGATTCACCATGGCACGCATGTTTAACCCGCCACATCCCGGACTGACCTTGCGCGACGACGTTTTGCCTGCGCTGGGACTGTCAGTGACCGAGGCCGCGCACCAACTGGACGTAAACCGCGTGACGCTGTCGCGCGTGCTCAATGGCCGCGCCGCAATATCGCCTGAAATGGCTTTGCGCATCGAGGCATGGCTGGGTGTGGAGCGTGGCGGCGAAGCCCGCCTGTGGCTGGCAGAGCAAAGCGCCTATGACATGTGGCAAGCGGAGCAGCGCTTCAAGGATGCGCCTATGCATGTTAAACCTGCGCCAAGTCTTCTGGTTGAAACTTCGGTCTAAAGGTTGCTGGCTTAAAAATAATCGCAGTAGGAAAAAATGAACAATTTTACTCAGTTGTTGGCGCTAACCGAAGAGCTTGCTAAGGCACTTGCATCGTTGCCTCTGACCGTAAAGCAAAAGGGTGATTTGGGTTTGTTGTTTGCCGCTGAAAATGGCATCCCCATTTCAAGGGATAAAGGCAGCAGAGTGCGTGGCGACACAATTTATTCTTGCAGCAAAATAGGCAGCGACCTGACAAAATATTTTGATGGAATTGGACCGCAAGACAAAATGATGTGGATTGGCTATTGCCAACCCATTGGCGAGATTGAAACGTGGGTGATGCGCCCCGAAGTGACAGCAGCGCTTCGTACACTTGGTTGGTTCCAAGCTCGGAAATCCGCCGCCTGATAGTGTGGGCAAGCAATTTAACGCGTCCGTCCAGCTTTGGCCGGCGAACATCCGTATACCGCCGCACTCCTCCGATTTTAGTGACGATTGAAACCTGAAAGAGGGACTATACCAGAGCCATTTGCACCATCAGTCCATGAATTGGCTGCACCGACCTATGAATCGCCGATGCCATCGAGTTTCATCGAAATGTTTGATGCCGAACCCATCCAATCAACAAGCCCAGACAACCGACGATTACCAGGCGGACCAGGACTTGATTGGCCGATGGCTGGAAGAATGCACATCATCAAGCGTGCACGGTGAGGCGACGACGGGTGACCTCTACGCCAACTATAAGGCGTGGTGCCTCGATGGTGGCTTGAAACCAGCGAGCACGATTGTTCTTGGCCGGCGACTGAGTGAACGCGGGTACAGTGTGCGCAAGTCCAGCAGTAAACGGATATGGTGTGGTTTGACGCTGACAAATTCGCGCCATGACGACTACGCACGGGCGAAAGGGGGCTATTGATGGCGCGAATCAACGTCATTCAATGGAATATAGGGCGTATAGGGCGGATAAACGGCCATTTCCATAAACTCCCCCTATATTCGATTACATGGAAAAGCTTTGAAAACAGGGATTCATCCGCCCTATCCGCCCTATGTTGCTTTATGGATTCTATCCGATGAGCAAAGCGCCGACATTTGATTTGCCTGGCGACCACCTGCCGACCGTGCCAAGAAGCAACGCCAGGCTTGAAGCCTCTATTCTGGTGGAGTTCCTGCTGACCCAGCGAGTGTTGGCACTGATTAAATATTGACCCCGCTGATTTAAATACCCCATGCAAAGCGCTTCAGGTCCCGCACTGGGCCTACGTTTGCTGAATATGTGAGTGTGGAAACGAATCCCAGTCACTTGGGCCAATTAGATGCCAGCATCAACACGTTGACTTCGCGTACTCAATAATAAACAGACACCCTCATTCCACCCCCAGCGCCTTAAACACCGCATCCACCGGGTCCGAATAAAACCCCGTCTGAAACTTGGCAAACAGCTCCCCTGGTACCGTCGCGATATCGACCACGCTCGACATCGGCAGCAGGATGCGTTTGGCGCCGGCGTCAAAGGCGACCTGCATGCATTCGGCAAGGTTGCGCACTTGGACGATGGTGCCGCCCAGGCTCATGTCGCCCAGTACGGCCAGTTGCGACTGCACCG
>JBLHNV010000069.1:0-11103 GCA_047623125.1 Janthinobacterium sp.
GCAGCCCGATTGCGATCCCAATGGCGAGCCGGATCGCCAGCCCCTGATCCAGCAAAGTGACACTCTCGAGGGCAGGCCGGCGCATCCCTTTTCGACCTTGAGTCCGGATTGCGTGTTCGACGCGCTCGATAGTGTCGGGCTGCACGGCGACGGTCGCTTGCTGGCGCTCAACAGCTATGAAAACCGCGTGTATCAGGTCGGCATCGACGATGCCAAGCCGCTGGTGGTCAAGTTTTACCGGCCGCAGCGCTGGAGCGATACCGCCATACTGGAAGAGCATGCGTTTGTCGCAGAACTGGTCGAACGCGAGATTCCAGTGGTCGGAGCACTGCCATTGCATGGTGGCGCGACGCTGCATCACTACCAGGGATTTCGCTTCACCGTCTTTCCGAATCATGGCGGACGCGCACCCGAACTGGACGATCGCGCCACGCTGGAATGGATTGGTCGCTTCATCGGGCGCATCCATGCGGTCGGTGCTTTGACGCCGTTTGTCGAACGCCCCACACTGGACCGCAGCAGTTTTGGCATCGCGCCGCGCGATTATCTGCTTGCAAATGGCTTCATCCCGCCATCGCTGCTTGCTGCCTACACCAGCGTCGTGAATCAGGCGCTCGACGGCGTGCAGCGCTGTTACGACCGTGCCGGAACGCCAGCTGACCTGCGTCTGCATGGGGATTGCCATCCCGGCAATATATTGTGGACCGATGCCGGCCCCCATTTCGTCGATTTCGACGACAGTCGCATGGGGCCGGCGGTGCAGGATTTGTGGATGCTGCTCTCTGGCGAGCGCAGCGACATGGTGCGCCAGATGAGCGATATTCTGGCTGGCTACGAGGATTTTTGCGATTTCGACCCGCGCCAGCTGTATTTGCTCGAAGCGCTGCGCACCTTGCGCCTGATCCATTACTCGGCCTGGCTGGCGCGGCGCTGGGACGATCCCGCTTTTCCGCTTGCTTTTCCGTGGTTCAACACCGAACGCTACTGGCAAGAACGGATACTCGAATTGCGCGAGCAAGTCGCGTTGATGGACGAGGCGCCGCTGTGGCCATTATGAACCGCGTCTGATATAAAAGCGACCAACGGCGGCGCGGTAATCGGTGCAAATTGGCCGCTCGCGTCTGCACCATGGACGGGACGTGACAGGCCTTTTCGCATCTCCTTGCTATTTTGTCTGCCAGAAACGCTGCGCTCGGAGATGCGCTGCAAGGGCATTCGACAAACGGCGCGCCCGGCATGCTGGCCCCGTTGGCAGATTTTGGCAGTGCCGGCAGGGTTTGGCGCGCCCGAGTGGGCGTTGCACAACGTCGCTGAATATCCGCTGAAGATCTGCTCGAAGCGCGCTCGCAGTCCCCTGGGCAACAGCCCCCAAAGTTGGCGACCAACTTTGGGGGCTGTTTGTTATCAGGCGCCGTTACCGGGTGCCGTTACCGGGTGCCGTTACCGGGTGCCACGGCGTCAACCGCGCGTGCCGCTGGTTATTGCGTCACTTTGATGGCATCGATGAAATACTCGGTTTCGCCGAAACACGACGTCGGCACGCCCCGGTGTTGTGAGTAAGTGAGCACGACACGACTGCCGGTGGCGGCCATCAATTGGCTCGCCAGCGCTTCGTCGCGCACGCTGAACGGGAATTTTTCGGGGATTGCACCAGGCATTGAGGTCAGCAGAATTTCGCCTTCCCAAGTCTTGCAGATCCAGCCTTTTTTGGAGAATTTCTGCAGATATCCTACCCGTTCACCATCCGAAAATGAAAAATTGAGTGTGATCCAGGTATAGCTTGAAAAGAGCAGCAGCGCCGCCGCGACCACTATCAGTAGCGTGAGCTTGAGGCGTTTCGGCGAAAAATTTGGCTTGATCATGTTGGCTTTGATAATGTAAGTGGGTGATGAGATGCTTGTATTGCTTAGTTTGCTTCAGTCTTTGCGACCAGCAGACCAGTTCAGACCGAAGCCGTAACGCTCATCCATTTGCTGGTGTGCAGTTACCTTGCCTTGCCCGCTGAAATACTCGACTAGCTTGGTCACTTGCAAGTTGCCGTCTTTGTTGTCGAGCATCGCGATCGCGCACATCGGCAAATTGGCGCCATTGTCGAGCCTGACTTCGACCGGAGGCTGGCCCGGGATCTCGATCGTGACGACGCCGTCGGTAGCGGCCCAGTTCGGCACACCTTCGTAGATGAACGCGTAAATCAGCACGCGCTTGATCTGGTCGAAATGGCCGCCATTGATAAACAGGTTTTCGCCATCGCTGATGCTGCCGCTGCGGTCATCGGCTTCCAGGTGAATGTAGGGCGACTTGTCGTATGCGCCCCAGCTGTTGCCCAGTGCCTGGACCGCGCTCTTGCTGCCACTGGTCATTTCGAACAGGCAGCCGATGTCGAGGTCGATGCCCTTGTTTTTGCTGGCAGTTGACGTAAACAGCTTGCTGATGAAGCTGGTCGGCGCTGCCTTTTCGGGTGCGGCAGCCGGTGCCTGGTTCCAGTTCAGGTTGACGCGAATGCGGCCGTAATCCTGGCCGGCGCGCTTGTCCAGCGAAATCTTGTCGCCGCGCTTGTCCAGTGTGATCTTCGACAGCGAAATCTTGTTCGGGGCAGGCGCCGGTGCCGGTGTTGGTGCCGGTGCCGGTGTTGGTGCAGACGCTGCTTCGCTGCCGCCAAAATGCTTCAGCAGGGCCGACAGGCCGCCCGAGAAACCCTGGCCGACGGCGCCGAAGCGCCAGCTGCCATCGCGCCGGTACAGTTCGCCGATGATCAACGCTTTTTCATCTTGAAAATCGGTGCCGGAAAAGGCGAAGGTGGCTGCTACCGGTTGGCCCAGCGTCATGCTGGACGCTTTCAACTCGCGCATGCTGCCGGCATCGCTGACGGCGGCGGTAAATACGAGTTTCTGTATGCTGGCCGGCAAACGTCCCAGGTCAACCTGGAAAGTGGCATCGGCGCCGAGGACCACGGCGTTGTCGGGTGCGCTTTTCTGGTTGAAAAATACCATGTAGCGATCGTCCGACAACAGTCCTGCGGCATCGAGCCCGAAGCAGCTGACATCGATCGCCGTGCTGCCGGACGCGATGTTCAGCGTCACAGGGAAAGTTCCGCTCAATCCCAGGTCGTCCAGCTTGCCTTTTTGTCCGCGTGTGTATTGGGTCATGGTCATCCTTGGTCGGTGGTGTGTTGCTGCCTGATCGCAGTTGCAGGAAGTGTTGCTGCCTCATGACTTTCGATCTTACCATTTGGATGGCAGATGCCGAACAGCCTGGCTTGTTCGATGATGCTCTGTGCCCAACTGCTGTGGGTCGCCACTTCGCACATCGATTCCTGCATCCGGAACACGGCCGGGCTGTCCGGATCGATGATACGCAGCGCCAGTTCGATGTCGGACTGCGCAACGACGTAATGGCGTTCGATCTGCGCCACCTGGTCCGGATGGATCGCCGTCTTGGCGATCATGCCGTGTGCCAGATCTTGCGCCACTTCGGCCGCCAGCAATGCCGGTTGCGACAGATGTTCGAACACCGGCGCGCTCAGCTGAAAGCCGTGCGGTCGGAAAGTCGTGATCAGACGGGCGATGACCTGGCCCAGCGGCGTCTGGTACAGCGTGCCGGTGAGCGGGCGGCGGATGCCGAGCAAGGCCAGCAAGTCGTTGCCGCCGATGCGCAGCGCCAGAATCCGTGGTTGCACCTGTGGCGCGCACAGGCAGCGGCAAAATTGCTTCATTTCATCGTCGTCGAATACATCGGCCGTTTCCAGCGTCGGCATCAACATGTGGCTGGTGTTGCGCACTTGCGAAAAATAGCTGTCGAAATTGTGGCGTGTCGCTTTCGGCAGCACGAATCCGGTCAATTTATGCACTCCCGGCATCGTCAGGACGCGTGCCAGCACCTCGGCATTGCGCACCCGCACGAAGCGCAGCGTGTCCGATTGCTCGCACATGTTTTGCAGCGCCAGCGACAGGTTGAACAGCGCGTAGCTCAGGTCGCGCTCGGCGATTGCATCTTCGGTGCAAAAAATCACCGAACGCAGATGCGACAACTGGTCGCCATTGGCGATCTCCAGCAAATGCTTGTGCGTGCTCGGCACATATAGCGAGGCGCCCAGCGCCGGCTTGTGCAAGCTGTGCTCGTAGTTTTGGTTATGCATCGATTTTGCTCCTGGTGCTTGCATCGTTAACGGATTGTTCAACCATCGACTGCGCTCCTGATCAGCGCCACCGCCTGGTAGGGCAGGTCCGTTTCGACCGTGACCGGAATCGATTTTTCACGGGCCAGCAGCAGCAAATGCGCGACATCGGGCACATTGGTATCGCGTACGATCAGGCGCTCTGGCACGCGCCGCAGCAAGACCCGGGTCGCTTCGCCTATGCCGGGTTTGATCAGATTGATGTCACTGATGTCGTAGCGCAACTTGGCCTGCTCCATGTACCGCCTCGATGCCGCTTGTGCGGCGCCCGCATCGATCGCCAGGGCAGGTGGTTTGCCTTCTTGCTCGGCCAGCAAGGTTGCATCCTGGACCAGGCCATCGGCGAAGGCGCGCGACTGGTCATATGCGGCAAATTGTTCGTAGTAGACGCAACCGTGGAACTCGCCCGGGCCGGTCGACTCGTTGAGCACCGAGCGGCTGACCAGGCCCGACACGGTCGCGTTCAGGATGCTCGACGGGATCAGGTAATCAGCGCACGATGCGGCGCACGCAGCCGTGCCGGCCAGGTCGGACAGCACGTACAAGCCGCCATCGATGGCGACCTTGTTTTTCAGATTGAATTGTTCCACGGCGGCGCGCAGTTCGCGCGAGATCACGCCCTTGCCGGTCCAGCCATCAATGAAGACGATCGATTCCGGGCTGTGGCCCAGGTCCAATATGTGCTGCAGCGCGACCTCATCGATGCCGCGGTCGCGGATGATCGACACCGAGTAATGGCTGCATGCGTTTTGATAAACGCGGCGCAGCAGATGGCCCAGAATGACGCCAACCGGGGTTCCGGCGCGCGCCAGCGATACCAGCGTCACCGGGCCAGTCTTGCGCTGGGCGATCAGCGCGGCCAGGTTCAGGCAATCGCGCGCCATCTGCTGCCGGTTGGCGGCACAGGCGCGGCGAAACAGGTCCAAGTAAGCGTTCGATGGCAGCGTTTCCGGCGATAGCATTTCGCTGTAATGGCGCTGGCCGGACTGGATCAGCCGCTCTTTTTCAGCCAGATCGAGTATCGGTGCCAGTTCGATGGTTTTCAGCAAGAAGCGCACATCTTCGGCCCGGTAGCTGCCGCTGAAATGCGCGCTTGTGTTGATCGTTGTGTTGATCGTTGTGCTGTCCTTCATAAGGCCGCCAGCGTCAGCGCCGCCAGTTGGGTGCCGTTGGGAACGATCGCATAGTCGCAGGCCGCCATGAAGCGCGCGTCCGATGCGCTATCGCCCATGCCGAAGCTGAGGATGGGGCCGTGCTCGGCTTCCAATGTGGCGCGCAAGTACGCCACCGCGCGTGCCTTGTTCAGCGTCTTCGGCAGCACGGCCAGGTTGTTGCCGTTGCGATGGATGAAAAAATCAAAGCCTGGGCCTGCGATCCATGGCCGCAGCACTTCCTGTTCGATTTCGATCAGGCGTTCGGCTACCGCTTCATGATCCTTGATGACGATGTAAAACGGCGTCGCAAAGTCTTCGATCAGGCGCGATCTGGCGGGACGGCCCAGCTTGATCTGGAAATCGTCGATGGCGCGCATTGCCTCTTGCAAACCGGGCAGCGCGACGTGCATGTCACTGCGCATCTGATCGAGCCAGGCGCTATCGAGCGCGCCGCCCGGCTGCAACACGATGCCGCCGTAATCGAGCACCGTGTAACTGGTGAAGGGCAGGTCGACGCGGCCAAAGGCATCGGCATTGCGCGCGGTGGCCGGGATCAAGGTCATGCCGCTTTGCGCGAATGTAAAAAAGGCGCGCTGACGCGGCGTCGAAAATGAGCACGGCGCGCCATTTTTCAAATAGGCGACCGGTTGCAGGTCCGTTTCCGAAAGACATTTCTTCGGCGTCTGGAACAAGGTGTCATCGAGGTCAACGAACAGGAATTTCTTCAATTTGGGTCTCTGACTGAAAGTGGAATAGGCGGCCATCGAGTGCGCTGGCCAATTGCTTGAGCGCTGGGTTCAAAGGTGTTTCGTGGCAGATGAATACATGCTTATATTGTTTATGGGAAACATTATAAAGATAGTTGGCGATGCCTTCGCCATAGTTGTCAGGGATGCAAATGACGTGCGCTACCGCGCCCCAGGTCAGTATCGGCGAGCGGGTCGTCGATTGCACGGCAACCTTTTTTCCCAGCGCTGCCAGTTCGCGCGCCAGCAGGAATGCCGGGTGCATGAATTCACCGGTGCCCAGTACCAGCACCGATGCGTCGGCGTCGATTTGTTCGGCCAGCGTCAATGCCAGCGCCTTGGGCGCGGCCAGCGCGTGACGCAAGCCGATGCGCCCGAATGCGGCGCTGGCGCCGCGTTCGGCATCGGCTTCGAAGCGCTGGGCCGGTGCCGCGTGTTGTATCGCCTGCAGCGCGGCCGGCGCCAAGCCAGCCTTGAAGCTGTAGTTTCCGGACAAGGATGCACCGATCGTGGTGGGCAGTCCAAAGCGTTCACTCAACGCACAATTGGCTTGCTGGCCCATGAAGTTCGTGATCAGGGCCAGGTGCAGTCGTTCGATTTGCGGATAGCGCGCGCGGCACACTGACGCCAAATTGACGAAGGTATTGCCAGTACTCGCTTCATCGTCGACCAGCACCAGCGAACGCGCGCTGGCAAACAGCGCGCTCGCTTCGCTCGATAAATGCAGGAACTGGCGCGGCGCGTGGCTGTGCGATTCCTCGAATTCGAAGAAGGGCACGCTGCCGACGCGGTAACGCGAGCTGTGCAGGAACAGGGCCTGCTGTTCCGGATGGGTCTCTAGATACGCTTCGAACACGCCCTGACCGAGGCCGATCGCCGTTTCAGCCAGCGCGATGAAGACCACCGGTCCGGGCAAGTCACGCGGGATCTGGCTGGCCAGGTCGATATGGATCGCTTCCATCTGGCGCGGCTCGGCCGGCCAGTGCTTGCCCAGAACCTTGGACAGGAACAAGAAACCGCGCTTGGCATTGGCGCGCGCGGCAAAACCGATCAGCTGGTCCAGCGGCAAGCGTTCTTCATCGACGGCCAATGTCAGTTCGCCGGTCGGCATCTGTTGCACCGTAGTAACCGCTTCGGTGGTGGCCGTATCGATCGCGCGGTCCGGTTTGACGTCTTTCATGGCAACTCCACGGCCAGCGCCATTTCGCCAACCCGCATGCCGTTTCGGATCTGCGGCACTGTTACGCCGGCAAAGCCGCAGTCGAATCCGCGCAATGCGATGTAAGGCAGGTTGGGACCGGCCGCGCACGCCATGCCGATGCCGCCCGACATGCGCGGATTAATTTCGAGCAAGGCCAGGCCGTTCTTGCCTTCACGAAACTGAATGTTAAAAATGCCATTCAAGCGGTAGGTGTGCGCCAACTGTTTACATGCTTGCAAGATGTCTTCGCGCAGGTCGATCAGCTGACCCTGGCCCGCGACATGGGGCTTTTTGCGCGGCACCGCGCAGATCAGCACGCCATCGTCGGCCACGCAATCGGCGCTGTACTCGTAGCCATCGAGATATTCCATCAGCAGCAGCGGCTTGAATTGTGCCATCTGCGCCAGTCCGGCGCGCAATTCTTGTGCATTGATGTGATACAGCGCGCCGGCGAGCAGCAATTGCGCGCCGCTGCGCTCTTCATCGAGGATCGCAAAACCAAGGCCGTAGACCGATTCGGATGGCTTGATGCACAACTTGCTGTGCAGCGGTTTCAATGCGCTGTAAGCGGCGTCGTATTGTTCGATATTCTCGACCGCGCGCCACTGCGCCGGCGGCGCGATCGGCAAATCGAGAACGGCGCAAAACTGCGCCTTGTCGTGCATCAGCGCCAGCGTTTCTTGCGTGGCGACGCTGAGCACGCGCGTACCCTGTTGCTCGAACTGGGCGCGATGCTGCGCGATCAGGCCGGCTTCCTTGCCTGGCCAGAAAATGGTGATGCGCTGTTCGCGGCAAAATACCAGACACCAGGCCAGGTAAGCGTCGCCACTCAAGCCGGTCGGTTCAATCGCATGCTCATGCGCGGCCAGGAACGCGACCGCATGCGCATTGGTGTTGCTGCAAATGAGCTCGTAATGCCCTGCCAGGTCGGCCTCGCGGATCAGCTTGATGGCGGTTGCGACCGACGAATATGTTTTATTGAACCAGACGCGTTGCATGGAAACCTTGTCGATGATAATGGCATTGCCGTATGAGTAATGCGAAGTAATGTTGCGAAGTAATGCTATAAAGTAATTATGTAAAGTAATTATGTAAAGTAATGCGACGAAGCCGTCAACGCCGATGTCGTGCGTTGAAACGGGACACTCAAGTTTTTCCGGTCGCGGCCCATTTCTGGAACGTGTCGCGGTTGCGTGAACAGACGAAGACCTTGCCCGATCCCGAAAAGCGCAGCACGATGCCTTCGCCGCTGGTGACGCTGTTGACCATGTTGCCCAGAAAACCTTTGACGCCGCCCGACCCGCCACCTGCGCCGGTGGTGACCGAAATTTCATACTTGAGCGCATTGTCCCAGCACACCACATGGGCATTGTCGATGACCATATCCTTGCCCTGGACCACGTCGAGCTGGAACATCGAGCCGAAACCCGATACCACGACCTGGCCTGTGCCGGAGGTTTCCATGATGAAAAAGCCGCCCGACTGGGCGAACAGCGCATTGCCGACGCTTTGCGTGCGCACCTTCATTTCGGTGCCAGACGTGGCGGCGACGAAGGCGCCGTCGCTGATCAGATACTGGCGCGCGCCGACGTCGACGACTTCGATCGCACCCGGCAGCATCGGCGACAAAAGGCAATCGCCGTCGCCGCGCACCGCTTCGATGTGCTGCTGAAACAGCGATTCGCCATTCGCGAAGCGGCGCATGATGGCGCTGCCGATGCCCCCCGTCATGCGTCCGCGCAGATCGAGCGTGCTTTCCATCATGACCATCGCATCCGATTCACAATAGATTTTTTCGCCTTTTTGCAGCGACACGTGCAAGAACGGGTCGACATCGCCGGTGGCAGTAAATGATGGCATGGTGGAACTCCCAAAAAAAAGCCGCCTGATCAATGTCCAGGCGGCTGCGCTGCGATTGGAACGGTATTAAGCGTTGATGCCGAACGAGCGCGCCAGTGGACCGAGTCCGCCCTTGAAGCCCTGACCGATGGCCTTGAATTTCCACTCACCTTGATTGCGATAGATTTCGCCGAAGATCATCGCCGTTTCGGTCGAGCCATCTTCGGACAGGTCGTAGCGTGCGATTTCCTTTTCACCGTCGGCATTCAGGCAGCGGATGAACGCTTTGCCGACCATGCCGAAATTCTGGCGCCGCGATTCGGCATCATGGATTGTCACGCCGACGCTGATGCGCTCGATTTCGGCCGGCACTTTTTCCAGATCAACGACGATGCGCTCGTCATCGCCGTCGCCTTCGCCGGTCTGGTTGTCGCCGGTGTGCAGCACCGAGCCATCGCTCGATTTCAGATTGTTGTAAAAGATGAAGTCGGCGTCGGAGCGTACCTTGCCATCGACCTTCAGCAAGAAAGCGCTGCCGTCGAGGTCGAATGTGGCGCCATCGGTCGAGCGTGGATCCCAGCCGAGGCCGATCACGATTTTCTTCAGGTTGGGTGCTTCCTTGCTCAGGTTGACATTGCCGCCTTTTTGCAAACTGATTGCCATGGTGATAGCTCCTTGTATGGGGGATTAGCAGAGACTGCAGAACGGTCACACGCCTGTTGGCGTCTTGACTTGAAAAGTATACATGGGGCCGCCAGCGCAATTTTCAATCTTCAATTTTCAATCCTGTCTGGCGGCATCTTTTTTTGCTTCTTTTTTATACTTGACGGACGACCAGAGCGAAACGGCGATGAATGCGACGCCGGACAAGCCGGTGAACCACTCGGGAACGCGGTGTTTGACGCTGGAGAACATGATCAAAGCCAGTATACCGATCGCATAATGCGTACCATGCTCAAGATACACGAATTCCTCGAGCGTGCCCTGGCGCACAAGAAATACCGTCAGCGAGCGCACGAACATCGCGCCGATGGCCAGGCCGAGCATGATGATGACGATATCGTTGGTGATCGCGAAGGCGCCTACTATGCCGACGGTCAGGAATAATTTTTGCCAGAACGCATTCCAGTGCCGCAGCACCGATGCGTTGACGGCAGCATTGTCGAACGACAGCGATACTTCCATTACGCCCAGCACGGCCGTGATCCACAGCGCCTGCAGCGCGCCCGCTGTGCCGCCGCAGTGGTAGCCCCACCAGACGGCGAGCGCCATTAATACGATGGTGACTGCAAAAGACAGTCTGAAATGGCGCATAGGGTGTCTCTTTATCTGAGAGTGACAAAAATGCCGCGCGCGCCTTGGTCTTTTTTATTGTGATTATGCATATTTTATATGAGGCGCTGTCGATGTCATCGATTTTTGCCTGCTGCAGCGAAGCAGGCGCAGAGCTAGCGGCGCCCGGTTCTGCGATAATTGCCGCAATTCACAACAAGGAATCACCGATGGACTTAGCCTATCTCGTCACGCCGCTCATCACCTGGACCGTCGTCGGTCCGCTGAAATTTTTGATCAACAGCATCCGTACCCGGCAATGGGCGTTCGGACTGGTCGGCAATGGCGGTTTTCCAAGCAATCACAGCGCAGTCGTGTCCAGCATGGCGACGCTGATCGCGCTGCGTGAAGGCATGTCCGAGCCCGCATTCGGGGTCGCCGTGACGCTGGCATTCATCGTTATCATTGACGCCAACAGCTTGCGCCGCCATGTCGGCAAGCAGGCTGCAGCGATCAACCGCATTGCCACAGATGATCCGCAACACGGACATTTGCGCGAGCGCATGGGACACACCCTGGTTGAGATCGCCGGCGGCTTGTGCACCGGCGTGGCGATTGCATTCGCCATCGATGCGCTGCTAGGGCGTGGCTGGTAGCATAAAAATCAAGCAGTAAAACAAGCAGTAAAAAAAGTGCCGAAAAAGCTGCCAAGTAACA
>JBLHNV010000070.1:0-11083 GCA_047623125.1 Janthinobacterium sp.
TGGCGCGAGGTTGGCGCTTGCGCTGCGCGTGATGCGTGCGTGATGCTGCTGGGTGATACTTGAACATTGGATATTTGAACGGGTGATATTTGAACGTTTGATACGTGAACGTTTGATGCTTGAACGTTTGATACATATCATTACAATTGAAAATTTGCATAAAGTATGGCAGCGCAGGATAATTATCTCGTCTCCTCTGAGTTCTACAAAAATTGGATTTTGCCCGCGTTGATCAGCGGGCATTTTTTTGTCCGGATTTTTGCACGCGGCGATCCGTGTCTGTGTGTTTCGGATCGTCGTGGCTGGCGCTGGTTGGCTGGCCACGGCGAGGCCGCGACCGCCAAGCGCCAACTTTCGGATCAGGGCGTCAGGCGCTCGCTGCCAAGGGGTGCGAATATCGGCAATGCAGCGCGAGCGGCCATTCAGATTTTGCAGGCTGCCGGAAGAAAACGAAGCAGAGCGCATGTTTCAGGCAAGTCCGGTGTCGCTTGCATTGCGCAGCGACACCTCGGAAAATGCAAGAACCGATAAAATATTTTTGCGTCAGTTGGGGAGCGCAGCAAGCATATCCGCCAGCGCCTTTTGCGAGTGCTCGTTCAGCTTGCGCGCTATACGAAGATGTAGATCAGCGAGCCGGTCAGCCGCCTGGGCTTCAAGAATGACTGGCTGCACCAGACGCTCTGCGGCCTCTTGAAATTGCTGTGAGGTGGCATGCAACTGTGTCGTCAGCTCTTTACGCGCCGTATCTAGTTCCACCCGGAACGCTTTTTCGAACATGTCGCGCTGGTAGCCGATTTCGCCACTCTTTCGTTCTGCCGGATTCATCATCCACTTGAATACCCCAGCAACCATCAGTACGCCGCCAATGATGGGTGCCGCTGGCGCTACCAGGGGTACTACGACAGCTGCACCCAGAAAATAGGCGGCCGCGCCAGCCCCGAAGACGGTGACGCCGCCTACCGCCAGCGTTGCATTGGTGGCGGTCTCGGCCCCATTCTTAAGGCGCGTTCCAAAGCGTAGAGCGGGCGCTGCACCGGCAAGCTGGGTGTGATGCAACCGTTTCAAAATAGTGCTGCGCGACAAAGCCATCTCATTTTGAAATAGCCGCAGATCTTCGTGAATCAATCGAAGCGATTCTTCACGCCGGGAAATGATCCGGTCCACCCTTCGTTCGAGCTCTTTGCCGAAGGTGGATTTGGCGATACTTTCCCACACAATCGCGCGTTTCCACTGGTCTGTATTGAGGCGGTCGGCGACGTCGCGCTCGAATGCATTACCTGCGTCGTGAATATAATCCTCGATGTCCTCGTTAAAGGTTTCGCGTTCAAATGCAATGCGCGCATTAACGCTCGCCAAGCGCTGGCTCACCTGCTTTTGCAAAACATAGGCTGAATCGAGGAAGGCCAGGGACGTGTCGCGGCTACCTTCAAAGTCAGCAATGCGCTGATTGAACGCGTAGATTTCCGCGCTTGCACGGGCACACGCTGCGTTCATTCGGCGGATAAGTTCGGCCTTTTCCAGCGCGCCATTTTCGAACTCGAGTACGGCTTTTGCAAGCGTCAGGTCGCCAGTGGCGCGAACACACAAATCGGCAAGGTCTGCGTATTTGCGTCCCTTGAGCATGCGCACTGAGCCTGTGCTGACTTTGCTCCAAATGCTTTTCTCGTCAGCGGAGAACGCTTCCAGCTCATTGGGGCGGAATTGATAACGCAATGCATTAGCGAAACTTTTAGCCAGTTCCCTGCTGCGCATCCCCTGTAGCGACAGGAGCGCACGGGCTGCCTCAAAGTAGGTCGCAGCGGTCGCTTGCTCGATGCCAGCAGACGCTGTATGGAGATCAAGCAGGGCAACTTTCCAAGACAGTGGATGTTCAATGTATTCCAGCAACACCACTCGGGCCAAGGCCGAATCGCTCAGCATTGACGCTACATCATTCAAGGCATTGTAGTCAGCGACGTTAAGCACGCCATCAGAGCTGGCAATGGCAGCGACTGCCCTGAGGTAGGCAGTGGGAAAGGTGACATCATTTGAAACATAGTGCACCAATTCAAGGTGCTGCCCAGCGCTCTGCTGGGCACCGTTCTCGACATTTGCTGCTGAAAACTTGGTTGTCATTGGCTTCCTTGGGCGGATCACAGACCTGGTCTGCACGATAGAGTGATCTTCTTTTTAACTTCGGCGAGGTGTTGCAACCTGCGGCGCATTCTACTGCCGCTTGAAGCCGCGGTCGGATTTGTTGGTTCTGCTTCGAATGGCCGCTATTGGCTGTTTGCTGACTATCTTACGTCAAAGTTAGCTGACTGATAACGATTCTTTTCCGACTTTTGGTATGCCAGCTTGGCTGATTGCTTGGTGTCGTTTGCGCCGCATCGAAAAAAATTCGACCGGCCTGTCCTGTTGCAGCGCCAATGCTGGCTATCGATGCCCAACCTGTGCTCAGGCTCAGCGTGCCCTCAAGCTCAACTTTGATGTTTGCGTCGTAGGTCACCCAAGGTCGATGTTGCAAGTGGAGTCCGGTGCATCGATGGCAGCGGTGGCTGCATTCATGGCAGGGAAAATCACCGTCAGCCACAGTCAATAAATTTGGCTTGGCCAGGACCGCGCCCATTGCCGCTGACGCTGGCGCGCAGCTCCTGGCCTGGTCGCTTGCGAGAGGTGCGACGAGCATGTTTTTTGGCAATAAATGCGGTCTCAATCGCGCTCATCGCTTGCTATAATCGCTGCATGGGGAAATTTCTGACAAGAAAGCGGCTGCAGATCTGGATCGCGTGTTGCGCGATCTTGCTCAATGCGCTGGCCCCTTCGATTGCGCACGCATTGTCTGCGCAGGCGGGGCGGACGAACGCGATGGTAATTTGTTCGGTTAATGGCACAAAGTGGCTTGCAACCGGGGTTTCCACCGGTGCTGCAAGCGACGGTGCCTTTACCGATGAATCGGCGGCTGGCGACGTTGCGCCATCAGATTCGCCGCTGCACCATCTGGAACACTGTCCGTTTTGCCTCACGCATGCGGGCAATTTTGCGCTGCCGGCATCTTCTCTGGCACCGGCAGCCATCAGGGGCGGGCACGATCTGTTTTCGGCGCTGTTTTACGATGCGCCTGCAGCGCTGTTTTCTTGGTCTTCGACCCGCCCGCGTGGCCCTCCCGCTGTGTTCTCACTTTTGTCCTGACTTTCCCTCGCGCCCGACAATTGAGCGCTCGCATCTGCGGGGAGCGTTCGTCAGTGCATGCAAAATCACATCCCGATTTTCTTTGAACTTGCCATCCGTGGATTGGTGCGACCGGATTTGCGCACGCCGCCGATGGCAAGGCGTTTTACTGTTGACAAGGAACACAACCATGAATCAAGCCATGAACCAAGCCATGAATCAAGCCATGAACCAAGCCATGAACCAAGCCATGAACCAAGCCATGAACCATTCGATGCGCCGCGCCTCCCGTTTGTTGTGCGCCGCGCTGCTGTGCACTTCGGCCGCAGTGCAAGCCCAGGTCAGCGTCACCGTCGTTGATGCGTGGGTACGCGCTACGGTACCGCAGCAAAAGGCGACCGGTGCCTTCATGCAATTGACGGCGCAGCAGGATGCGCGACTCGTTGACGTGCGCTCAGCCGTTGCCGGCAGCGTCGAACTGCACCGGATGGACATGACCGACAACGTGATGCGCATGCGCCATGTGCCGGCACTCGATTTGCCGGCCGGGCAAGCGGTCGGATTGAAACCGGGCGGCTATCACGTGATGTTTTTTGATCTGAAGGCGCCTGTCAAGGCTGGCGACAAGGTGCCTTTGACCTTGGTCATCGAAGGTCGTGACAAGCAGCGCAAGGAGATCGACGTGATCGCCGTGGCCAGAGGCATCACTGGCGCTGCGGGTCACCAGATGCCGTAGTCGTGGCTGGCCGGGCGTTGTCAGCAAAGATGACAGCAGTTGGTGGCTCTGCGCGGCATGCCGCGCAGAGCCATGGCAACAGCACACCATGCCAGCATATGGCAAAAAAACCATCCACCTTTCCGGGCCTGGTGCGCTGCTTTAGTGCCGCGACTTTTGTCGCGGACAGTCGCGTCATGCATGTCCGTCATGTCATCAGCGAGCGATGCGCGATCATCGTATGCAACGGCAATGCCAGCATGGCAGCCGATGCTTGAAATGTTTATTCGTCCAGGCGCGCTCCGTTTGCGCGACTGTGCTTGAGCGTATCGCTGCCGGTGCCTGCGTTCGCCTCGGTTATCGTGCGCTCGCTTTTTTGGCTGGTCGTCGCCTTGCGCCCGAGCGCGATGTGCAGTGGCAAGCCAGTGGCAAAGCCAATGCCAACAATCCAGTGGGTCAGCGACCAGACGGGCCGGGTCGTCTCGCCAGCGACGTAGTACAGGCAATAGCCGCTTGCTACCAGCAGGGCCAGCGCCGCGACCATCGTCCAGCCAGATGCGGTGTTGCGCGCAGCGCGCAGCGCACGGCGTATGTGGCTGTTCAACATCGTGCCAAGCAGGAACGGCAGCGCCATCGCGGCAGCGCCATGCAGCTTCATGGCCCAAGGTTCGAACGGGCTGACCGATTCACCGAATTCAGTGACGGGACGCATGAAATAATGTGCGCCCAGCCATAATAAGCCGCTGGCCGTCAGAGCGGCGATGCAAGCGTACAGCGCGTGGCGCTGCCAGCGCTCCAGCCGGAAGCCGGGAGGCGCCGGGGCATGGGAAGGGGGGCGCAGCGTCTGTTTTTGCATGGTCATGGTTGAAAATTGTCACGATTAAATGGTCTAGGATTGACGGCAACTACATGGCAACTTCGCAGTAACGATGCAGCAACTTCACAGCAGCAATGCGCTGGCACCGTAGCGGGCCAGCAATGGATGGTGCGCATCGCCGGTCGCCATGACGATCTTGGTCAAGGCATCGGCCACCATGCATGTTTGCGCTTGCACCGTCGCGCTGGCGGTGGTGATGACAGACTGGCCGCTGCGCCCGTCGATCAGCGCGCTGATTTTCTGCCGGTCGCCGCCTGCGCCCTGTTTATCTTGTCCATTGCCGCTGCTGCGCGCCGAAAAATACGTTGCCGATGTCGCCAGCGCGGCGTTGGCCAGATGCACCTTGGCGCCGATACCGGTGACGCTGGAAGGATCGCGGATCGCAATGGAAAACGGGGTGTCGCCCAGTACGCGCACATCGCCGCCGGCATTCACGCAAGCTGACGCGATGCCAGCCTGTTGCAGCGCCAGTATCGCCTGATCGACCGCGTAACCCTTGGCGATGCCACCGACATCGATCAGCACGCTGCGCTTCTTGTGTACGGTGTGCACTTTTCCGTCAAAGTGCAACGCCAGGCCGCTGTCGCCTTGCTGATAAGGCGGCAAGGCGCCGGCTGGCTTGGGCAGATAATGCCACTGCACTAACCGGCTGGCGCAGCCGATGTTGAAGATCGATGCGCTCTCATCAGCGAGCATCAATGCCAGCGCCAGCACGCGCGCCGTGTGCGCATCGATATCGATGGTCTCGCCAACCGCTACCCGATTGATGCGCGACACATCGCTGGCCGGGTCGTGATAACTCATCAGCTTGTGCACGATGGCAATTTCGGCAAAGGCGGCGGAAAACGCGGCTGCAAACGGCGCGGCCACATCGGCCATCGGCACAGCGCCACAGGCGCCGTCATCGGCGATGCTGATGTCGACCAGAGTTCCCAGCCACGGCTGGGCGCGACGTTTCATTTTTTCAAGGCGATCTGTATGATCGCTGCGATGCGCCGAACGCCGTCGGTGACGTGGGTGGACGACAGCGTGGCGCCGCTAATGTTGTTGATGCCTTCGCCAAGCGCCAGGCCCGATTGCGCCGACTTGCCGGCGAATTGCTTGCGCCATGCGGGGTTGCGGACCTCAAATCCATGGCTTTCGCGGTACGTCAGTATTTCGATCTGGCGCACCGTCGCATCCAGATTGACGCCGACCGCGTATGAAATCAATTCGTACTTGCCGATCACCTCGTCGAACACGACATAGCCTAGCAGCGCATCGCCGCGCCAGGCCGAACTGACGCGCCAGTGCACCGAGCGCGCCGGCAAGCCGGACAGTTTTTCGATATCGCGCATCTGGCTTGAGTTCAAATCCAGCGGCTGCGCCTTGAACGAGGTCGCTTCGGCAAAGATTGCCTGCTGCGCCTCTGCCATTGTCAGATACTGCGTCGCGAAGGCACTGGTCGCCAGCGCGCTGCCGGCAGCCACCAGCACGAAGGCGCAGGTGCTGTACCTGGTCGATGTCGTCAAAATGCGTATCCCATGGCCAGATTCAGGCGGTCGCGGCTTTTGTCTGCCTCGAATTTCTGATAATCGGCCTTCAGCACCACGCCTTCGCCAACGCGCAAGTTGGCACCCGCGGTCGTGACTTTTTCGGTCGGACCTGGCGCCACCGTCAAGCCTGGCGGCTGCGCCGCATAGCTGCGCGCGGTATTGAATTGCTCGTAGCGAACAAAGGGCGCCAACGCATAATCGGACGTTTTCCAGAGTTGGTAAGCCGCTTGCAGATACCAGCCGTCGAAGGCCGATGGTATCGGCGTCGGATTGCCGATGGATAGCAGGTTGCTGGCGCCCGCATGGCTGATCGTGCCGCGCGCAACGACGCCTGCCAGATCCCATTTGCCTGGCGTGTAGCGGGCATGCACATCCCATAACGTTACGCGCGCATCCGGCGCGCTGGCGTTGGCATTGTTAGTATCGTGGCTGACCTGTCCGGTAAACAAAGAGCCACCCAGCAGCAAGCCCGGGATGCCGCGCCAGTTCAGTGCGGCATGGCCGCTCAGTTTGCGCGACCTGGCCAGCTGGCCTTCCTGGTGAATGCTGGCCAGCGGCGATTCGCGTCCATCAAGTGATTGCGCGTTCCATTTGCCGAGATCGAATCCGGTCGTGATGCCCAGATCCCATGTGATGCCGTTATCCATACTGGACGACAAGCCGAGGCCCGCTTCGCGCCACGTCGATGGAATGATCGCCGTTTCGACGAAATTGCGTTCGACGCCGTAATACGCGGTCGGCTCATGGTTGGTATTGAGCAAGCCAGCCGGCATCAGGAACAAGCCGGCTTTGGCGCGCAAGCCATTGTCGAATTCGCGCTCGACATACAGTTGCTCGACTGCCGCCTCGCCCTTGTCATCGGCCGACGTGACGGCGTGCTCCCATTCGAACTCGGTGACTAGTTTGGTCTTCGCGTCGAAGCGGTGAGAAATGCCGATGACTGCGCGCCGCACGTCGGTCTGGGCTTCGCTGGCATTCTTGCTGGGGCGGTTGTAATTGATTTCGCCATAGCCGGACAGCACCGTTTGCGGCTCTCTCGGCGCCGCGATCTGCGGCTGCACCATCTGCGGCGCTGTTGCCGGGGCTTGCATGGCAAGATTTTGTGTGCGGCTGGCGGCCAGTTCGGCCTTGACCAGATCGAGCTCGGCAGCAAGCTTGTCGAGTCGCAGCATCAGGTCGGCTTCGCTGGCCGTGGCCGTCAACGGCAAGGCCAGCAGGGAGGCAGTGCACAAGGCCAGTGCGCGGGCAGGGATCGTAAGTGTCATCGGTGCGTTCTTTCTGAATCGTTTCTGTATTGTTATTGAATTTTTTTGAAGTTTTTATCGATTTGATGGCGTCAGGTCGGCATCGGTCAGCGTGCCCAGAAAGCTGATCACGTCGTCGATTTCCTGCTCCGACAACGCGGGAGCCATGCCGGGCCGGCGGTCATACGGGCCTTCGGTGACGTTGACATTTTTCCTGTAGGCGGCTGGCAAGTCGTCGAATTTTTCCACGCTGCCATCAGGCGCGCGCGGATACCACTGTTCCGGATGGGTATCGCGGCGCACGTAAAAGCCCAGTACGTCGCGCAAATTGTTGAAGCGGCCATTGTGGAAAAAAACCTGGCGGATGGCGACATTGCGCAGCGTCGGCACCTTGAATGCGCCGCACAGGTCGTTGCGGCTGCTCAAGTCGCTGCGTGCGGGGCCGCAAAGGCCAAGGTCAAAATATGCCGGGTCGGCGTTGGCCGCGATGGCGCCATTGCGCGGCACGCCTAGGTTGTCGAAGCTGAAGTCGGTAAATAGCGGCGAACTGCCATTGCTGCCGATGGCGCTGGTATGACAGGCGGCGCAATTGCCCTTGGCCGGATTGTTGAACAAGGCAAGGCCGCGTAATTCGGCACCGCTCAAGTCGGCTTTGCCAGCGAGAAATTGGTCGTATTTCGCATCGAATGGAAAGAAAGCATGGTCTTCCTTTTGATACTGCTGCAACGCGAAGCCGATGCGCTCGAAAGCCTGTACTGGCTGGTCCAGGATGGCGACGCCAAAAACGCGCTTGAAATCATCGGCATAGGTGCTGCGTGACAGGCGATCGATCACATCGGCGACGCTGGCGTTGGCCATTTCGTGCGCTGCCAGGAAGGGGATCCGGGCCTGTTCGGCCAGCGTCGCGGCGCGCCCGTCTCTATCAAAACCGCCGGTCGGCGTACCATCGTTGGCGAAGAAAAACGCTGGCGTCAGATTCAGGTAGCGCAGCGATGGTGCGGCCCGGGTGCCGGCAATGGTCCCGCTGGCGCCGCCCAGTTGCACCGCCAGCGCATTGGCTGGCGCATGGGCATTGGCCGGATTGTGGCAAGTGGCGCAAGCGAGTTGGCTGGACGCCGACAGCGATGTGTCGCTGAAAATCTTCTGACCCAGTTGCGCTTGGGCACTGAGGGTAGCGAGAGTCACGGTGCCTGTTGCTGCTTGCAAGTTTGCGCTTGTGTCTAAGGATCCGTCGCCGCCGCAGCCGGCGACGAGCAGCAGCATCGATAGTGCTGCTGCTCGCAGCGCCTGTGCGGGAACCCTGTTGACCGATGTTTGACGAAGCTGAAGCGCAGTACATAAAGAGTGCATGTCTGAAGAGATTTTGTTTTTATTTAATGCGAATCATTCTAATTAAGAATACTGTTTATGGCAATAACATTAACGATTTTTCAATGCCATTTTCACTTTGTGCGAGATAACCGGTACCTCCGGCACATGCCAGCGTCATCATCTTAGTGATGGAGGTTGATGGATGGGGATGCTTGCCATCGTCGCTGGCGCATGGGGCGCTGTACGGCGCCGACCCGACCCATGCAAGTGCCTCATGTCATTGCCCTTCCTTGCCATGGAAGGTTGCGTCAAAAGTTGATTGAGCCCGATAGGGCGAGGTGTGCGGCGCGCCCAGCACCCGATCGCCGGAACCCGGATAGCCGCCGGCCGAGGCCCGGTACTTTCTGGCGGCGACATGGTCGACGCGGGCGCGCAGCGTGACATCCTTGTCGGCGCCGGCAGCGCAGACCTTGGGTTCGATGCAGCAATCGATGGCCAATGCGCAAGCTGTCGTGCCGGGCATGAAGATCGCCTTCATCGCCTTCATCGCCTTCATCGCCTTCCCGGGGACGCCGTGCGCCAGACCCCGTCACCACGGCATCTTCATGCGTGGCGACATGGCCTTGACCTCGCGTTTGTATCCGTCGGTGCTGGCCGATGCGCAAACAAGCGAAGTAATCGACCGCCGCGCGCTGCCGTGGTAGCTGAAGGTGCTGCTCATTTCACAGCCGCTGCACTTCGGCTACTAAGGTCGAGCCTGGATGACATTGCTGTGGGTGCTGTCTGAGATCGCTGCCATGGTCATGCTCGGCAACTGCTTGTATCTGTGGTTCCAGCGTGGCGTGTTGGCAGCGGGGTAACTGCATGAACACGAGCCGTAAGATGCACGCTGCGCTGCCCACGACGATCGGCCTGGTGTCCGCGTTGCTCGGCGATGGACTGTGGGATGCGGTGTCGACGTTTGCTCTCGGTGTGCCCGTGCTGGCATACGCGTGGTATGGATTGCGCCGTACATAATGGCCAGGGTAGGGCGGCCAGCAACGATGACAGCCCGGCAGTGCACGATATGTCAACACAGCTCTGAAAAATCAGCCAGCTGCAGATTTCATTATTGCAACTCGATGCCAAATTCGACGCTATAATTCGCTCAAAATTTTGTTTTCATATTTATAACGCACCGCGATGATCGCTTCCACCACGCATTCCATCCCCCATTCCCTTGCCTTGCGACCTGTTCCGGGGCGCTTGTCTGCGATGCCTCGTGCGACGTTGCCTGCATCGCAGGTCTGGGTGACGTTGGTGCGCGTGCTGGCATTGATGCTGGTGTTGTTGCTGGCGCTGCAATTGATTGCTGCGTCGCAACACAATCACAGTCTGGCGACCCATTCGCCCGATTGCGCCAGCTGCGTATTTGCCTTTGAACTGCCACCGGAACCAGCGAGCGGCAATCTCGATGCGCTCGCCCGCGCGGCCGGTTTTGCTTATCATGCAGTGGCAGCAGACACGCCTGCCCACTTTGCTGCGCCAGGCTTCCTGATCCCGCATGCGCAAGGACCACCGTCGCCTTTTTGCGTCGTTTGATGTTTGCCAGGGCGGCCTAAGCCCAAGTCCGCCATGCCCCATGCCGTACCGATAGCGTCGCGCAGCGCAGCTGCGCGCGGCATATCGCGTTTCAATTCAGGAATCACCCATGAACGCCCAATTCACGAAACAGCGACGCACACTGTTGTCCGGCGCAGTGTTGTCCGCGCTCGCATGCGCATTTCCCGCAGTCGCTCAAACTCAAGCTCAAGCTCAAGCTCAAGCTCAAGCTCAAGCTCAAGCCCCGGCGCAATTGTCATCTCCAGCGACCAGCGATGCCTCGTCAGAGGTGCAGTCGGTCGTGGTGCGCGGGCGCACCAGCGCCACGCAGCAAGGCGCGCTGCGCGACGCGATCATCAAGACCGACAGCATCAATGCGCACGAGATGGAAAGCTCGGGCGCGACCAATTTGCCGGAATTGCTGGCGCATCGGCCCGGCATCGATATCCAGGTTGAGTGCTCGGTTTGCAACGTGCGCAACATTACGCTGAATAATTTGCCGGGGCGCTTCACGACGCTGTTGCAAGATGGCGTGCCGATCTTTTCATCGGTATCGAATGCCTACGGCCTGGACATGATCGGCTTGAACGGCCTGGAGCGGATCGACATTGCGCGCGGCGCCGGGGCCTCGCTGACGGCGCCGGAATCGCTGGGCGGTACCGTCAATCTG
>JBLHNV010000071.1:0-10926 GCA_047623125.1 Janthinobacterium sp.
ACATCGTCAACCGGGTTCTGCGTGACCGTGATCCTGACCCGGATCCCGGCAAGTTCCTCGTTCAGCGTCACCTCCAGCGCCGTTTGAGCGGCACCGTCGAAAATGGCGTCCAGCATGCTTTGCACGCGTTTTTGTGCTTGCGGCGCAAGGAATTGTTCGAATTTCAGTCCCAGCAGGCTGGCCGGGTCGGTCTTTAGCAAGCGCGCGCTGGCCAGGTTGGCGTGGCAAATATGTCCGCCGCGCGCGATCGAAAAATACGCCGGCGCGGCGTATTGATACAGTTCCGCATAATCGCGGCAATTCGTGCCGGCCAGGCGTACGGTTTGCGCTGAATGGGTTGACTTCATTGTATTAAGATAAAGCAATAGATTGATTTTTTCAGATTGCCGGTCAATTATACGTGCGAGGCAATCTCAGGTGCAACCACGATCGCTGCGCAATGATGCCTGGACAGGCACGCGCGCGCTCCGGACACAGCCAGCCACCCGCTCACTGCGCAACGGGCGACGACACAACCGACCATCCGCCCCCCAGCGACAAGATCAGCGCCACCGCCGTCGTCTGGCGATCCGCCTGCACCTGAACCAGCGCGCGCCGCGCCGCCAGCGCCGTGGCCTGGACCGTGACGACATCGGTATAGCTGACCTGGCCGGCGCGGTAGCGGTTCAGCATCCGGAGCTCGACCTGATCGGCGGCTTCGGACGCGACGCGGCGCAGCCCCTGCTGCTGCATCAGTGCGCGCGTCGCCGCCAGCTGGTTTTCAACGTCGGCGAACGCCCCCAGCACGGTTTGCCGGTACTGCGCCACGGTGACGTCGTGGGCCGCGATGGCAGCATCGACTCTGGCGCCGGTGGCACCGGCATTGAACAGACTTTGCGCCGCCGAGGCACCGATCGACCAGGCGCTGTTCGATGCATTGAACAGCGCCGCGACGCCGCTGGCGCCAAAGCCAGATGAGCCGGTCAGGCTGATACTGGGATAATACGCAGAGCGCGCGATGCCGATCTGTTCATTGGCGACGGCGACGCGGCGCTCCGCAGCGGCGATATCGGGCCGGCGCTGCAGCAGCGTCGATGGCAGCCCAAGCGGAATAGCGGGCACTACCACCGTCCACGGCGCCTCGGACAGTGCAAAATCGGCCGGCGCCTTGCCCAGCAACAGCGCGATCGCATGCTCAAGCTGGGCCCGCTGGCGCACCAACCCGACCGCATCGATCTGCGCATTGGCCAACTGGGTCTGCGCCTGCAACAGGTCAACATTGGCCGCAATGCCGGCATCGAACCGGTTTTGCGTGATCTGCAGCACGCGCTGATAACCTTCGATCGTCGTGCCCAGCAGCGCTTGCTGCGCATCGCTCTGGCGCAAAGAAAAATAATTGATGGCCAGTTCGCCCTGCGCCGACAACCGTGCAGCGGCCAGATCGGCGGCGCTCGCTTGCACACTGGCGCTGGCGCTGCTGACGCCGGCGCGCAAGCGGCCCCAGATATCGGGTTCCCAGCTGGCGCCGATGTTCAGGCGGAACTGCTGGTTTGCGCCGGCGCCGCCGGCTGTGCCAGTTACCGTGGAAATGCCTGTAGCTGTGCCTGAGCGCTGGCCGCTGCCGCTCAGGTTCACGCTCGGGAACAGCGCGGCGCGCTGCTCGCGCACCAGCGCACGCGCCTGCGCATAGGATGCGATGGCGCGCGCCACGTTCTGGTTCGATACTTCGATGCTGTCGGCCATCCGGTTCAGCACCGGATCGCCGAACAATTGCCACCACGGGCCGCGCGCCAGGGTATCGGCCGGCGCCGCAGGCAGCCAGCCTTCGGCTTCCTTGTAAGCGCCTGGTTGCACGGTATCGGGTTGCTCATAAGCGGGACCGACGGCGCAACCGGCGACCAGCGCGGCGCCAACGGACAGCGCCAGCAAGCGCTGATGCAAAACAGAAAATCGAAGAGGGTTCATGATGGGGTCGTCGCGGTCATTGGGTCGGGGTCGGCGGCGGGGCTGACAACTGCGCCGTGAAGGCGACTCAGTTGGCGCTCCAGAGGGCTGCGCTGGCGCAGCTTGTCGAGCAGCAGGTAGACTACCGGTGTCGTCAGCAGCGTCAGCATCTGGCTCACCAGCAAGCCGCCGATGATCGCGACGCCGAGCGGGCGGCGCAATTCGGAACCTTCGCCGAAACCGATCGCCAGCGGCAATGCACCGAGTCCGGCGGCCAGCGTCGTCATCAGGATGGGCCGAAAACGCAGCAGGCAGGCTTCGCGCACCGCGTCCAATGGCGTCAAGCCGCGCGAGCGCTCCGCTTCGAGTGCGAAATCGATGATCAAGATCGCATTTTTCTTGACGATGCCCAGCAGCAAGAACACGCCGATCAGCGCAATGATCGAGAACTCCATGTCAAACAACAGCAGCGCCAGCACGGCGCCGACGCCGGCCGACGGCAGCGTCGACAGCACCGTGATCGGGTGCACCAGACTTTCATACAGGATGCCCAGCACAATGTAGATGACGACGATGGCAGCCAGAATCAACAGCGGTTGCTGATTATTGCTTTCCTTGGCAGCGCGCGCGGTGCCTTCAAAACTGCCGCGCACATTGATCGCCATGCCGATCTCGGCTTCGGCCGCCTTGACCGCATCCTGGCCGTCGACCAGCGTGCTGCCTTCGGCCAGGTTGAACGAGATCGTCGTCGCCAGTTCGCCATCCTGATGGCTGATCGACGTGGCCGTCGAACTCTCGGCGAAACTGGCGATCGCCGACAGCGGCACCATCGTGGCAAGCCCGGTGCTGAGCGGCTGGCCACTGGCCGGGTCGCGCAGCGCAGCGCTCGCAGGTGCTGTGGTTGGGGCCGGGCTCGCGATTGTGTTCGCAGCCTTGCTTGTGTTCGCTGTCACGGCGCCTGTGCCCTTGGTCGGCACATAAACGTCGCGCAGCGCTTCCGGACTCGTCGCATAGCGCGGGGCCACGCCCATGATCACGTGGTACTGGTTGATCTCGCCATAGATCGTGGCCACCTGGCGCTGACCAAAGCTGTTGTACAGCGCATTGTTGACGTCGCGCGAAGAAATACCCAGCCGCGCGGCGCTATCCTTGTCGACAGTAACAAACGTCTCGACGCCATTTTCTTCCAGGTCGGTATCGATGTCGATCAATGCGCTCTGGCCCTTCATCGCGTCAGCCAGCCGGCTCGCCCACAGCTTCAGGTCGGCGCTGTTATCGCTTTTCAGCGTGTACTGGTAAGTCGAATTGCTTTGCCGCCCGCCTGCGCGCAAATCCTGCACCGGGCTCAGGTACAACCTGATACCGGTCACTTGCGCCAGTTGCGGGCGCAGCCTGGCGATGACCGCCTGGCCCGATTCGCTGCGCTCGGCCACCGGCTTGAGGTTGATGAACATGAAGGCGCCGCCGGCCCGGCTGCCGCCGGTGAAGCCGACTACGGTCGCTACCGTCGGATCGGCGTCGATGATATCGACCAATTGCTTCAATTTCTGTTGCATGGCCTGGAATGAAATGCTCTGGTCGGCGCGCACGAAAGCGCGGATCTGGCCGGTATCTTGCTGCGGGAAGAAGCCCTTGGGCGCGACGCTGAACAGATACACGTTCAAGCCAATGACAAAGACCAGGATCAGCATCACCAGAGCGGCACTGGACAAGGCCCAGTCCAGACTGTATTCATAGAGCTTGTGGATCTTGGCAAAGGCCACTTCAAAGGCGCGCGCAATGCGGCCCGGTTTTTTCCCGGGCGAGTCCGGCTTGAGCAGCCAGGCGCACATCATCGGCGTCGTCGTCAGCGAGATCACCAGCGAAATGAGCACTGCGGCCGACAAGGTGAGCGCGAATTCGCGAAATAGCCGGCCGACCTGGCCGCCCATGAACAGCAGCGGGATGAACACGGCCACCAGCGACAGACTGATCGACAAGACCGTGAAGCCGACTTCGCGCGCGCCCAGCAATGCCGCCTCGAAGCGGTCCATGCCAGCCTCGATATGGCGCGCCGTGTTTTCCAGCACCACGATCGCATCGTCCACCACGAAACCGGTGGCCACCGTCAGTGCCATCAGCGACAGGTTATTCAGACTGAAACCGAGCGCATACATCACGCAAAATGTGCCCAGCAGGGATACGATGGTGGCCACCGCCGGGATGATCGTGGCGCGCACGCTGCGCAGGAAGGCACTCACCACCAGCACCACCAGCACGATCGAAATCAAGAGCGTGACTTCGATTTCATGCAGCGATGCGCGGATCGAATTGGTGCTGTCGGACGCGACAGAGAGGCGCACGTCGGGCGGCAACTGGGCTTGCAATTGCGGCAGCAGTGCGCGCACGCCATCGACGGTATCGATGACATTGGCGCCCGGTTGCGGAGTGATCAGCACGATGACGGCCGGGTCGCCGTTGAACAAGCCCAGCGTGTTGATGTTTTCGACGCCGTCGCTCACTTCGGCCACATCGCTCAAGCGGATCGCGGCGCCGTCGCGCCAGGCCACCACCAGCGTACGATAATTCTGCGCGCTGGGTCGCCCGGCAGCGGCCGTCGCGCCGGAATAAATTTGCAGACGCCGCGCGTCGCCTTCGATCGCGCCCTTGGGCCGGTTCGCATTCGTCGATTGCAGCGCCGCACGCACATCTTCCATCGACACGCCGTATTGGTTCAGCGCATACGGCAACAGGTCGACGCGCACTGCCGGCAGCGAACCGCCGCCGACCTCGACATCGCCCACGCCGGGTACCTGGGCCAGCTTTTGCTGCACCAGGTTCGACACCGCATCGAACACCTGGCCGGGTGTGCGCGTTCTTGATGTCAGCGCCACGATCATCACCGGCGAGTCCGCCGGATTGGCCTTGCGGTAGGTCGGATTGCTGCGCAGCGTGGCCGGCAAGTCGGCCCGACTGGCGTTGATCGCGGCCTGTACTTCGCGCGCCGCCGCATCGATCTTGCGGTTCAGCTCGAACTGCAAACTGATACGGGTCGAACCGCTGCCGGATCTGGACGTAATTTCATTGACGCCGGCAATCGCGCCAAGGCGCCGCTCCAGCGGTGTCGCGACCGAGGTGGCCATGGTCAAAGGACTGGCGCCGGGCAGCGATGCCGAGACCGAAATGGTCGGATAATCGACCTGCGGCAGCGGCGCTACCGGCAGCACAAGGTACGCCACCATGCCGGCCAGCGCGATGCCGATCGTCAGCAAGATCGTGCCGATCGGGCGTCGCACGAAAGGGGCCGACAAATTCACGCTGCGCTCCCGCCCTGGCGCTTATTTTCATCACCATGGCCGAACCAGCGCCGTGCCAGACGGTCGAAGCCGAGGTAGATCACCGGCGTCGTAAACAACGTCAGCAACTGGCTCACGACCAGGCCACCGAAAATTGCCAGGCCCAGCGGACGGCGCAGTTCGGCGCCCTCGCCCCAGCCCAGCATCAGCGGCACGGCCGCGAACAGCGCCGCCAGCGTCGTCATCAGGATCGGCCGAAAGCGCAGCAGCGCCGCCTGATGGATCGCCTCTTGCGGCGACTTGCCTTCGTTGCGCTCGGCATCGATCGCGAAGTCGATCATCATGATCGCATTTTTCTTGACGATGCCGATCAACAAGATAATGCCGATGACGCCAATTACACCCAGGTTCTGGCCACTGATCATCAGCATCAACAGCGCGCCGACCCCGGCCGATGGCAGCGTCGACAGGATCGTCAACGGGTGGATGTAGCTTTCATACAGCACGCCAAGCACGATGTAGACACACACCAGCGCAGCGAGGATCAGCCACAGCTGGTTCGATAGCGAGGTCTGATAAGCACCGGCCGCGCCCAGGAACGTCATGCTGACGGTGTTTGGCAGCTTGATTTCTTGCGCACCTGCGCGGATCACGTCGACCGCCTTGCCCAGCGACACGCCAGCGGCCGTGTCAAAGCCCAGCGTCGTGGCCGGAAATTGCGCCACGCGCGTGATCTGCAGCGGCGCCTGCTGTTCGGTGATGCTGGCAATGTTTGACAACGGCGTCGTCTTGCCGGAACCGGTGCGCAGCGGCAACTGGCCGAGGGACTGCGGCGTCGTCAACGTGCCCGGCTGCGCTTCCAGAATCACGCGATACTGGTTCGTTTCGGTGAAGATCGTCGACACGATGCGCTGGCCAAAAGCGTTGTACAACGCGTCGTCGATGGCCGCCGTCGTGATCGACAGCCGCGCCGCGCTGTCCCGATCGATGATGATCTGGACCGCTGCGCCGGTCGCGCCAGCATCGGTCACCACGTTGCGCAACGCGGCCTCGGACTGCAGGTGGGCAGCAAGTCTGGTGGCCCACAACGTCACACTGGCAGTGTCGGCACCTTCGATCGAGACCCGGTACTGGGTCGGCCCCGTTTCAGCATCGATCGTCAAATCCTGCGTCGGCTGCAGATACAGCGTCACGCCGGCCACTGCACCAACGCGCTGCTTCAGGCGCAGCATCGTGTCAGGCTGGCTGCTGGTGCGCTTCGATTTCAGGTTGATCAGCATGCGCCCGGTGTGCAGCATGCTGTTGTTGGCCGCATCGACGCCCACCAGAGAACTGAGCGATTCGACATCCGGATCTTGCAAGATCGCCTGCGCAGCCGCCTGCTGCAGCGTCGCCATGCGCGCATACGATACCGATTGCGCTGCTTCGATGCGCGCTTGCAGCTGGCCGGTATCCTGGGTCGGGAACAAGCCTTTCGGTATCGTCATGTAGAGCAGCACCGTCAGCACCAGCGTGGCCAGTGCCAGCAACAAGGTCCAGCCCTGGCGCGCCAGCACCCAGATCAGAGCGCGGTTGTAGTGCTGCACGACGCGCTCGAAAAAAACCTCCGTGCGCATGGCCAGCGCGCCCGGTTTTTCTTCGGCTTGGCTTTTCAGCCAGCGCGCCGACATCATCGGCACCAGCGTCAGCGACACCACGCCCGAAATCAGAATCGTGATCGCCAGTGTAGTCGCAAATTCGCGGAACAAGCGGCCCACGATGTCACCCATGAACAAGAGCGGAATCAGCACCGCGATCAGGGACACCGTCAGCGAAATGATCGTGAAGCCGATCTGGGCCGCGCCCTTGATTGCGGCGGCCATCGGCTGCTCGCCTTTTTCGATGTAGCGCGCAATGTTTTCGATCATCACGATGGCATCGTCGACCACGAAGCCGGTCGCGATGGTCAATGCCATCAGGCTCAGGTTGTTCAGGCTGTAGCCCAGCAAATACATCGCGCCGCACGTGCCGATCAGCGAAATGGGCACCGCCAGGCTGGCGATGACGGTGGCGCGCACGCTGTGCAGGAAAAAGAAAATCACCAGCACCACCAGCACCACAGCCAGCAGCAATTCGATCTGGACATGCTTGACCGACGCGCGGATACCCAAAGTGCGGTCGCTCAGCACTTCCACTTGCATGGCGCCGGGCAAGCCAGCTTGCAATTCGGGCAAGCGGGCCTTGATCGCATCGACAGTGGCGATGACGTTTGCGCCGGGCTGGCGCTGCACGTTCAAGATGATCGCCGGCTTCAGGCCCGACCATGCGCCCAGCTTGATGTTCTCGGCGCTATCGACGACGCTTGCCACGTCAAGCAGGCGCACCGGCGCGCCATTTCTGTAGGCGACGATCAGCTTCTGGTAGTCGACAGCGGCCAGCAACTGGTCATTGGCATTGATCGAAAACGAGCGCATGGGCCCGTCGAAACTGCCCTTGGCGCCGTTCGCATTGGCGGCGCCTATCGCCGTGCGCAAAGTGTCCAGACCCAGGCCCTGCGCCGCCAGCGCACGCGTGTCGGCCTGTATCCGCACGGCCGGGCGCTGCCCGCCCGATAGCGTCACCAGACCCACGCCGGCGACCTGGCTGATCTTCAGCGCCAGCCGCGTATTGACGATGTTTTGCACTTCGGTCAGCGCCATCGTGTCGGACGTGATCGCCAGAGTCAGCACCGGCGCATCAGCCGGATTGACCTTCGCGTACACCGGCGGCGCTGGCAAATCGGTCGGCAACAGCGAGCTGGCCGCGTTGATCGCGGCCAGCACTTCCTGTTCGGCCACGTCGAGCGTCTGGCCCAGGCCAAATTGCAGCGTGACCAGCGACAAGCCGGCCGCACTGGTCGAACTCATGCGCTGCAAACCCGACATCTGGCCGAACTGGCGCTCCAGCGGCGCCGTGACGGTCTGGCCCATCACTTCGGGGCTGGCCCCCGGATACAGCGTTTGCACCTGAATGGTCGGGAAATCGACTTGCGGCAATGCCGAGAGCGGCAAAAACTTGAACCCGACGATGCCGGCCAGCACGATCGCCAGCATCAGCAGCGCTGTCGCTACCGGACGCAGGATGAATGGCGCCGATGGATTCATTGCGCCGAATTCACTGGAGCAGAGGAAGGCGCAGAAGCAGCAGGAGCAGCGGCGGGAGCAGAAGCAGCGGCGGCCCTGCTGCGCGCGGGTTCGCCCGCCGCCTCAGTGCCGGCTGCAGCCGGTGCCACTTGCGCCTTGGCGGCCCTTCCAGCGCCCGCTTTATCGGCACCACTGCGGCCCCCGGCACCGGCTGCGCGCGGTTTGTCGCCAGGCAAGTTTACCTTGGCGCCGTCCTTGAGCCGATCGGCGCCTTCGGTGATCACTTTTTCGCCCGCCTTCAGACCAGTCTTGATCTCGATCTGGGACGCACTGGCCTGGCCGCGCGTGACCGGGCGCAGCGCCACCGTACGTTCAAGTGCATTGAGCACGTAGACAAAATCGCCACCGCTGCCGTGGCGCAGCGCGGTGACCGGCACCATGACGGCATCCTTGATCGTGCGCAGCTCCAGGCGCAGATTGACGAACTGGCTCGGAAACAGCGCCAAAGCGTCATTCGCAAAACGCGCCTTCGCGCGCACGGTGCCCGTTTGCACATCGACGACATTGTCGAGCGCGGCAAAACGGCCGCTGCCCAGAGTGTCGACGCGGGTCCGGTCCAGCGCCACGGCAGCGAGCTGCGCACCTTGCATGACGCTCGCTTGCAATTGCGCCGCCCGGTCTTGCGGCACCGAAAACACGACGTCGATCGGCGACAATTGGGTGATCACCGCGATGCCGGCGGCATCGCTGGCATTGACCAGATTGCCGGCATCGACGACGCGCAAACCTACCCGGCCATTGATCGGTGACGTTACCTTGCAATACGCCAGGTTCAAGCGCGCCACGCCTTCGGCGGCGCGATCCGTCATCACGGTGCCTTCGAGTTGCTTGACCAGCGCAGACTGCGTATCGACATCCTGGCGCGCGATCGAATCTTGCGCCAGCAAGGTTTGGAAGCGGCGCAAAGTCAAACGTGCGTTTTCCAGCTGCGCTTCGTCGCGCTGGCGCTGGCCAGATGCCTGCAGCAGCGCCAGTTCGAACGGACGCGGATCGATCATGGCCAACACCTGGCCCGCCTTGACCATCTGCCCTTCGCTGAACAGAATTTTTTGCAAAATACCCGACACTTGCGGGCGCAGCGTCACGCTGGCCACCGCCGTCACGGTGCCCAGCGCATCGAGCGTGACCGGCAGATCGGCCGTCACCGCAGTAGCGACGCCGACCGTGGTGGTATTCATGCCGCGCCGCCCGCCTGCAGAGCTGGCACCAGGATCGGCCGGACGCGTCAAATGCCAGGCCAGCGCGCCCAGCGCGGCCAATCCGAGCAGCGCGGTCAACGTGCCGATGAAGCGGCTGCGGCCGGGCTGACCGGGTGGGGTGACTGCGCCTTGCGTATCCATCGATGATCCTTTGCACGCCCTCGTGGCGCATGGTGACCTGCTGCCAGCAGCCGGGTATTGTTTGCCCTGTTTGTCCCTGCTGCGCTGGCGCGAACGCCTGCAGCGCGCAGCGATTGATGCGCGGACTCTAGCATAAAGCGCTGTGATTTTTTGTTCACGCTGCAACATTGCGTAACGAAAAGACTATGCCGAAATGGCGGCACACAAAAGAAACAGCGCCGCTGGCGGCGCTGCGGAGTCCGGCTGAGCGGAACAGCCCCCGGTCGGTGCGACCAGGGGTTACAAACTTGCTACAAACTTGCTACAAACTGGCTACAAATCGGCTACAAAATCAGGATCAAGCTGTTACAAAACCGTTACAAATCTGCGCCGGAAAAGCACCGCAACAACTGAAAAACCATCAGGGTGAGGTGCACAGGCAATGCGTCAGCACCATGAACGGCTTGCGCGATTCGCTCAGATCGGCCAGCCATGCAAATTCACCGACGATGTCACGCGCGGCGCGCGGCGGCAATACTGCCAGGCCCAGGCTTGCTTGCCGGCCCAACCCGAGCTGGTCGAGTCCCAGCGCATCGATGACGCTGCCGGCCTTGATGCCGAACAGGCCGACCATACGCTCGAAGCGGGAGCTTTCCTGCTCGATATAGGCGACCCGGTAGCCGGCATTCAGCCCGGCGCGCCTGGCGGCCGAATCAAGCGCATCGTTGTAGTTGCCGATGCGATCGACCAGGCCGCGCTCCTTCGCTTGCAAGCCGGTCCAGACCCTCCCCTGCGCCACTTCGTTGATCGCTTCCGGCGTCATATTGCGCGCCTGCGCCGCCTTGTTGGTGAAGTCGGCATAGATATGATTGACGCTGCTCTGGATCACTTGTCCAAAGCGCGGATCGAGCGCGCGCAGCGGATTGCCGGCGTCGCCCAGCCACGTCGTCGTAACGCCAGCCGTATGGATGCCCAGCTTTTCGATGACCTTTTCGGCGGTCGGCAAGATCGCGAAGACGCCGATCGAGCCAGTGATCGTGGCCTGGTCGGCGATGACTTCATCGGACGCCATCGAAATCCAGTAGCCGCCAGAAGCGGCGACGCTGCCCATTGATACGACAACCGGTTTGCCGCTGGCGCGCGTCAGTTCAAGCTCGCGCCGGATCAGTTCCGAGCCGAATGCGCTGCCGCCCGGCGAGTCGATGCGCAGCACGACGGATTTGATCTGCGCATCTTCGCGCGCCTGAC
>JBLHNV010000072.1:0-10682 GCA_047623125.1 Janthinobacterium sp.
TTACCTGACGCCGCCCAAGCGGTAGTGCAACAGCGCTGCATTGGCGCTCAAATGCAGCGCATCAGGTGAGGCATGCCGTTGCCATCCGGGCGCATGCATCGCGCCCGGGTGGCCGCACCTGGCGGCAGTTTTGGCCATGCTCCGAGCGGCGTGCTTTGCTGGGCAAAAATCGGTGCTTGTGCGGCAGGTCGGGGGCGCGAACAACAGAGCTGTAAACATGTAATGCAAATGCAGATGCAAATGCAAACGCAAACGCAAACGAAAACGCAAACGCAAAATGCCAGCCGTCTGCCGGCTGGCATTTTTCATGTCGGAGCGCGTGGATGATGTCAGGCAGGTGCCAGCATCATGCCAGTATTATTCCAGTTCGAATTCGGCCGGGCTGATGCCCATTTCCTTGGCGATCTTGACCGCGACCTTTTTTTCCATGGCATCGAAATCGCCATCGGAGGATGCGATCGCGATCGTCATCCTGACCAGCAAGCGGGCCGCTTCAGGCTTCGACTTCATCTTGCCCAGCGCTTGATATGCCTTGGCTTCACCGATGTCCTTGTCGAACTCGATTTGCGAAACAAAATCCTGGAATGCCTTGATCACGTCGTTGGTCGTGAAGATTGACAGCGCATCGTGGTTTTCGATGAACTTGACCATCTTTTGTTTCTCGTCAGCCGAGATGCTGCCATCGGCCATGGCGACCAATGCCGAACCGGCCATCGCGGCATCCAGAAAGTCCTTGTTCTTGTATTTCAAGGCTTCCGTCTTCAGTTCGCCGGCTTTGGTCTTCAGTTTGTTCAAAAAACTATCGAAACTCATCTTGTATCTCCTGTTGGGTAGCTTGATGCAATAGCGTACCTTACATTAGCCAAACGCCGGCGACAAGATCACGGACAATCTATCGATAGAATGCTTCGACCTTGCCCTTTAATTTGATCAATATCGGCTGGCCCTTGCGATCGACGTTCTTGCCGGCAGGTACCTTGATCCAGCCTTCGCTGATGCAATACTCGTCGACATCGGTGCGTTCCTTGTCATTGAGTTTGATGGCCACTTGGTGCTCGAATACGGCCGGGACGTGGTAGGGGCTGCGCGCATCGGTCGACAGGCGGTCAGGCAATGGGGGGAGTGTGGTGGTATCGTTCATGGGCCACGATTATCCACGAGAAACAGCATCAGGACAACCGCTTATCGCCAGTTTCATCGTCTGTCGGCTCTGCGCCCGATGGTTGCTTGTCTGCAGGTTCGCGCCGCTGTTGGTCCGGGTCGCGGTGCGCGGCCCGATCCTGATCGCGACCCTGCCAGTGTTTGCCGTGGCCGCCGCGCTGCGCGCGGTAAATGCCGGCGTGGCCCGAAAACAGGTAGCTGACCACGCAGGCGATGGCCGCGTAGATGCCCAGTTCGGCGCCAAACATTTCCATTGCCATCAGCGTCGATGCAATCGGCGTGTTGGCCGCGCCCGCGAATACGGCGACAAACCCGATGGCGGCCATCAAGGGCAGCGGCATGTCGAGCAATGGCGCGAGGGCATTGCCCAGCGTGGCGCCGATGTAAAACAGCGGCGTCACTTCGCCGCCCTTGAAGCCGCTGGCCAGCGAGGTGATGGTAAAGACCATCTTGGCGGCAAAATCATAAGGCGCCAGCGGTTGCTGTAACGATTCGACGATGGTCGGGATGCCCAGTCCGATGTAGCGATCGGCGCCCAGAAACCAGACTGCGGCGGCGATGACGATGCCGCCCAAGAGCGGGCGCAGCGGGGCATAATGGATGCGCTGCCTGATCCAGCCACCCAAGGCGTGGGTAGCGCTGGCGAACACCTTGCCGGTCACGCCGAAAATGGCGCCGGCGACGACCATCGCGCAAAAGCCCCAGGCCGACATCGTCGGCACGAAAGAGATCGCATAGTGGGTGTGATGCGCGCCCCACAGCAAGCCGACCTGGTCGGCCGCGATGGCCGCCGCCACGCATGGCAGGATCGCGTCATAGCGCAGCCGACCGATGGACAGCACTTCCAGCGCGAAGATGGCGCCGGCCAGCGGCGTGCCGAAGACCGACGCGAATCCGGCGCTGATGCCGGCCATCAGCATGATGCGCCGGTCTTCGTGCTTGAGCCTGAACAGGCGCGTGACCTGGTCGGCCAGCGCGCCTCCCATTTGCACGGCTGTGCCTTCGCGCCCGACCGAGGCGCCGAACAGATGCGAGACCACGGTGCCGCCCAGTATCAACGGGACCATGCGCAAGGGGATGACTTTCTTCGGATCGTGGATTTCGTCGATCAGCAAGTTGTTGCCTGCTTCTACATCCCGGCCGAAGCGCAGGTAGAGATAGCCGACGCCGAAGCCGGCGGCCGGCAGCAGCCAGATCAGCTGGCGATGCGCAATGCGCGTCGCGCTGGCCCAGTCGAGCGCGAACAGCAAAAGCGCGGACGCGGAGCCCGCCAGCAGGGCGACTAGCATCGCGAGCAACAACCACTTGCCCATATAGAGCAGCAAGTCGGTTTGGAGTGTGAAGTGTTTCATGCGCTTCCAGTGGGGGCAGGTCGCTGCCCGCACGGTACGAAGCAGGCAAAAATCAGAAAAAATCACGCACCAGATGCACCAGTTGCGCTCTGATGCGTAATCCAAAATGGTTCAATTTGGTACGCTACTTATCCTGTTGCGCGGCAGTCAATGCAGGCCTCTCGGCTGCGCGTTTATCTCAATGGGAAGGCGTGCGTGGGCAAGAATGCGATTTCATTTTGCGCCTGAGTTTAACAGCTAATCACCGGCTCTTGAGAGCCTGGCAAAGAAACATCATGCTGATACAGGCACGCATGACACTTTCGATCTTGAGATCGAGGCTTGCGATCGAGGCCCGGGATGACCGAGCACGGCATCACTTTTTCGCAGTCAGCGCCAGCATGATGCCGGCCAGCACAGCGCCGCAGAGCAGGCAATACACCATCTTGATGGATTGATTTTGACATGTCATGGAATGCTCGCATCCCATGACAGACAAATTTATTGCTGGCACTTTCGACAAACTGTCTTGATATTGCGCGATGTCCGCAAGGCCCATGTCTGACATATTCAAGATTGAAACCGCCGGAGGACTTGCAAAAATACCATAAGAAGAAAAAGCCTTTTTGGTCACCATGCAGCGCTTTCGATACCCCGACCTGGCAGAGCGAACGCATGTTGCATCCAGACTTGAACGATGCAATGACAGAAGCACCATGGCTGGGGAGTGACACAGGCGGTTCGCAGCGGGTTCAATGTTACTTTTTAATGTCAATTGAATGATCAAGGACGTGCTCAATGATGTCATCGAATCGCAGGACGATTGCATGAACAATACTCACGCGCAGACAGATGCCTGGCATGCCATTGCCATATCGGCAGTGCTCGACCGGTTCGATGCGCGTCGCAAGCAGGGGCTGACAGAAACCGAAGTGCAGCGATTGCGCGCCAAATATGGTCCCAATACCTTGCCGCAGCCGAAGCGGAAAGGGCCGTTGCGACGGTTTTTCATGCAATTTAACAACATTCTTATCCATGTGCTGTTGGGTGCAGCCGTAATCACAGTTCTTCTGGGGCATTGGGTTGACAGCGGCGTCATCGCCGGTGTCGTGCTCATCAATGCGATGATCGGCTTCATCCAGGAAGGCAAGGCGGAGCAGGCGCTCGATGCCATTCGCCAGATGTTGTCGTTCAATGCGCAGGTGCTGCGCGATGGCCAGCGGCGCGACATCCCCGCGCATGCGCTGGTTCCGGGAGACATTGTGTTCCTGAGTTCCGGCGACAAGGTGCCCGCCGATCTGCGCTTGTTGGAGAGTCGCAGCTTGCGCATCGAGGAAGCCGCATTGACTGGCGAGTCGCTCGCTTGTGACAAGGGCACGCAAGCGGTGGCGGCCGATGCGGCGCTTGGCGACCGTGCTTGCATGGCCTATTCGAGCACGCTGGTCACTTATGGCCAAGGGGTGGGGGTCGTGGTGGCGACCGGCGCGGCAACTGAAATCGGGCGCATCAATGCGCTGCTGGCCGATGTGCAGGAACTGGCCACGCCACTATCGCGCCAGCTTGCGGTGTTTGGCCGCTGGCTCACCTTGGCCACCTTGCTGCTGGCCGGCTTCACGTTTTTTTTCGGCACCTGGGTGCGCTCTTACGCTGCCACCGATATGTTTCTGGTGGCTGTGGGTATTGCCGTGGCACTCATTCCGGAAGGTTTGCCGGCGATCATGACGATCACGCTCGCGATCGGCGTCCAGCGCATGGCGCGGCGCAATGCGATCATCCGCCGACTTCCCGCGGTTGAAGCCCTTGGTGCAGTCACGGTGATCTGTACCGACAAGACCGGCACCTTGACCCGCAACGAAATGACGGTGTGTCGAGTGATTACGGCGGCAACATCGTTTGATGTTTCCGGCACCGGCTATGCGCCGCATGGCGGTTTTTCGATCGACGGCGGCGAGATCGAGATTGCCACCCATCCAGTGCTGAAAGATATTGCGCAAGTCGCCTTGCTGTGCAATGACGCCGTTTTGCGCCAGACGGACGGCCAGTGGCAGCTTACGGGCGACCCGACCGAAGGCGCCCTGATCAGCCTGGCATTGAAGGCTGGATTGAATCAGGACTTCGAGCACGAGGCATTGCCGCGCATCGACGTGATCCCGTTCGAGTCCGAACACCGCTTCATGGCCACGCTGCACCATGACCACGATGGCCAGTGTCAACTATTTCTCAAGGGCGCCCCGGAAAATATTCTGTCGCTGTGCCGCTGGCAACGCGAAGGCGGGCAAGACGGGCCGCTTGTTGCAGACTTGTGGCAGCGGCCGATGGAAGCGGCGGCAGCTCACGGCATGCGTTTGCTGGCGCTGGCGCTGCGCCCGGCAGAGCCGCAATTGAGCAGCCTTGATTTTGCCACTGTGCAATCAGGCGGTTTCACGCTGCTCGCGGTGTTGGTGCTGGCCGATCCGCCGCGCGCCGAGTCGGTCGAAGCGGTGGCGCGCTGCCGTTCGGCCGGCATACGGGTCAAGATGATCACCGGAGACCATGTGGCAACAGCGCGCGCCATTGGTGCGCAGCTAGGCTTGTCCGAGCGCATCAATGCGGTGTCCGGGGCCGAAATGGAAGTGATGGATGATGCCGAACTGGCTATTTTGGCCAAGAATACGGATATTTTTGCCCGCGCCAGCCCGGAACACAAGTTGCGGCTGGTACGTGCGCTGCAAAGCAATGGCGACGTGGTGGCGATGACCGGCGATGGTGTCAACGATGCCCCTGCGCTAAAACGCGCCGATGTCGGTATCGCCATGGGCGGCAAAGGCACCGAGGTGGCCAAGGAGGCGGCGGAAATCGTTCTGATCGATGATAATTTTTCTTCCATCGCTGCGGCAGTGGAGGAAGGCCGCGCAGTCTACGACAATATACGCAAGGCGATCGTGTTCATCTTGCCGACCAGTGTGGGCGAGGCCGGCCTGTTGCTGGTCGCAGTCGTGCTCGGACTGGCAATGCCCATCACGCCAGTGCAAATTTTGTGGGTGAACATGATCACGGCGGTGACTTTGTCGCTGGCGATCGCTTTTGAACAGCCTGAAACCGATGTCATGCAACGCCTGCCGCGTCCTCCCGGCGAGTCGTTGCTGACCGGATATCTGCTGTGGCGCATCGCTTTCGTTACATGCCTGATGGTCGGCGGCGGTATCGGCTTGTTTTTATGGGAAATCGATCAGGGCGCCAGCCCCGAGGTCGCACGTACCGCGACCGTCAATGCGCTGGTGATGGGAGAAATCGTCTATTTATTCAATGTCCGTCGATTTGCTGCGCCGGCATTGACTTGGCAGGGCATCTTCGGCAATCTGCATGCGCTAGTTGCCGTTGGTGTGCTGCTGGTGTTTCAAGGATTATTCACCTATCTGCCTATGATGCAGCACTTGTTTGGCACCGCAGACATCGGTATCGCCGCATGGGGCCGCATCGCGCTGTTCGGCGCCGCGCTGATGCTGATGGTGGAGCTGGAAAAATGCTTGCTTTTTCGATTCCAACATGGCGCGGTAAGGCGATGAACAATTTGGTGAAACATGCGGGCAGCGGCGTCATGCTGCGATCACTGCAACGCCGGACCCGGCGTTGAGCATTGCCGGGCAACCAATTCAAGGCGGCCCTGCTGCTGCCTGCGAGCGGGCATCTGTGCGCGCCACGGTTCTTGAGCGTCAGCACCGCTGGCGTGATGACGAGGCGTTATCACATGGACAGCATGCTTAACGCCGGGAGGGGGCCCTCAAAGTGCGATCTCGCAATTCGATTCACGGCACCCTTCAAGGCGACATCGGGCACACCCATCGCGGCCGTCACCGTAACAGCAGAACCGGTATCGATGATGTGCGCAACAGGGTCGTGGTGGTGCTGCCCACAATGAATTGCCGTATGCGCGAGTGGCCGTAGGCGCCCATGATCAACAGGTCGATATCATTGGCGTGCACTTGATCGGTCAGCACGCTTTCGGCATCGCCCTGCCGCAACGCGACCGATACAACGAAGCCACTCTCTTCGAGTTTGGTGCGGGCCCAGGCGAGCGCCTCATGATGGGCTTCGGAGTCTGTGCCGACCATCACCAAATGGCACGACAAGCCGCGAAACAGCGGGCTGCTTGCGACCATTTCCACGCCTTTTTTCGTGGTCGCACTGGCATCGAATGCGATCATGATCTTGCGCGGAATTTTGAACAGCCTGGGGGCGACGAGGATGGGGCGGTGCAGGGAGCGCACGACGCGTTCGAGATTGCTGCCGATATGCTGTGACGCACTTTTTGCCGCTTCCATTGCGCTTTCCGCTTCGCCGCGCTGGCCCAGCACGAACATGCGTACGTCGTGCTGCAAGTCGAGCAGCGTTTCAATCAGGTCGCCGTGCCATTGGCGCGCATGCGTGTCTTGCTCCGATGCGCCCCCCGCCAATGCGCGCACTCTGGCGCCGTCGAGCAAGCGTCGGCCACCCTCCTGTGCCAGCTTGTTCCTTTGAGCATCGAGCGAGGATAGTTGTTCCAGCAAATCCTCTTGCGCACCGAGGCCGATGCTGCCGCTGAGATCGTTGTTGGGTGACTCTTGTGACGACTTGGTCAGCACGTGCGCAAACTCCAGCGGCGCCGCCAGTTGCTGCGCTGCCCATACGGCATAGTCGCACACGCCGGTGCTGTAGCTGGAATGGTCGATGCACGCCAATATCTTGTTGTTCATGGAGTCTCTCCTTAGTGTTTGATCGACTGCTCGAGTGCATCGGGCTTGTCGTGGATGCCAAACTTGTCGACGATCGTCGCACTCGCTTCGTTCATGCCGATGATGTCGACGAGCGTGCCTTGGCGCCGGAATTTGATGACCACCTTGTCGAGCGCGTCGACCGCGGTGACATCCCAAAAATGTGCTGCATGTACATCAATGCTCACTTTTTCAACTGCTTCCTTAAAATCAAACGCAACATTGAATTGCGCGGCCGAGGCGAAGAACACTTGACCGGTGACCAGGTAAGCGCGCGCATTGCCATCATCGGACGGAATCGACGTGATGCGCAGCAAGCGTCCTACCTTGTTCGCAAAAAACAATGCGCTCAGCAAAACGCCGACAAACACACCCTTGGCCAGGTCGTGGGTAGCGACGACGACGACGACGGTGGCAATCATGACGATGCTGGAACTGAGCGGATTCTTGGGCAGATTGCGCACCGAGTCCCAGCTGAAGGTACCGATGGACACCATGATCATCACGGCCACCAGCGCGGCCATCGGAATCATGCCCACCCACGGACCCATGAATACCACCATGACCAACAAGACGAGGCCGGCGGCCAGCGTCGACAAACGTCCGCGCCCGCCCGATTTGATGTTGATGACGGATTGACCGATCATCGCGCAGCCTGCCATGCCGCCCAGAAAGCCCGAAGCGATGTTGGCGATGCCTTGCCCCGCGCATTCGCGGCTTTTGTTGCTGGGCGTATCGGTCAAATCATCGATGATCGTGGCCGTCATCATCGATTCCAGCAAACCGACAATCGCCAGCGTCAGCGCATAGGGGAAAATGATCTTCAGCGTTTCGAAGTTCAACGGGATGTCGGGCAACAGGAAGATCGGCAAGCTGTCCGGCAATTGCCCCATGTCCTTGACGGTGCGAATATCGAGTTTCAGCAGCAACGCCAGCACGGTCAATACGACGATGCATACCAGCGGCGATGGAATCGCCTTCGTGATGTAAGGGAACAGGTAAATAATGCCCAGGCCGCCGGCGACCATCACATACACGACCCATGTGACATCGGTAAGTTCAGGTAGTTGGGCCATGAAAATCAGGATCGCCAGCGCATTGACAAAGCCGGTCACGACCGAGCGCGATACGAAACGCATCAATGTGCCAAGGCGCAGCGCCCCGGCCAGAATTTGTAGCAGACCGGTGAGGATGGTCGCCGCCAGCAAATATTGCAAGCCGTAATCTTTGACCAGTGTCACCATCACCAGCGCCATCGCGCCGGTCGCGGCCGAGATCATGCCCGGCCGGCCACCAACAAAAGCGATCACGACCGCAATGCAAAACGAGGCATACAGCCCGACCTTGGGATCGACGCCGGCGATGATGGAAAATGCGATCGCTTCGGGGATCAGTGCGAGCGCCACCACGATGCCGGCAAGAACGTCGCCGCGGATGTTGGATAGCCAGTCCTGATGGATTTTTTTTTGTAACGTCATGGGATGCCTATTGGAGAGTGTCATGCTGACCGTTGACCGTGCGCGCAGCGGGGATGTATCCGTCGTTTTGCGCGTCGTGGATCGGATTGTAGTACCTTGAATCGATGCGCAACAAGCCCCGTATCGTGTAATCCGGATGGTCGATTCGACAAAGCCGTTTTTTAAACAGATTTTTTTAATCTGCGTCGGTTTTGTCGCAAGTGTCATTGCACAGCAATATCGGGATTCTGTCCCCCGATTTATCCACCATCATCGGCTTTATTTCAGACATTTTTAGTCAAAACGTCGTGTCAAAGCGATGCATGTTTGGCTGCAACAAAACAAAACAAAACAGTAACGAGCGGGCGGGAAAAATGAGCGCCGCATTGATGCCCGAGAGCCGCAGTCAATGACCGCAGCAGGGAAGAAGGAGGACTGCATCGATGCTTGGGCGTATTGTTAAATCGATTCGTGCCAGTATAGCAAATTTACAAAAAATAACAAATTGCGCAAAAGAGTGTTCGCACCTGCAGTGAGCGCAAGACGATTCCATGAAGACACCGATGCGGCCTGGTTCGCCTGTGCGTTAGCGGCGCAGCATTGGGCCAGGCACGTGACAGATGTTCTTGGGGCATCGGGTGATTTTTATATCGCCGCGCTGGTCTCTGGTACATCAGAAGGGGCGTCTGGGCCGTGCTCGAACAGTGTGCTTGTACAGTGCAACGAGCGCAGTTGCTGACGAGGCGTGACAAGGTGCCCGAAACGGCAGCGCATGTGTGCGCATCCATCATCGATTTTATCGATGATGGTACGATAAATTATTCGCTTTGCTTATTAATTACCTACGCGCATAATAATCTGGGCAAGAAAGATTATTTTTTTTGCAATTTTTTTATCGTTGCGCTGGCACTTGCCACTCAATCATGTCATCGACTAACACTGGAGTATCCATGAAAAAATATCTCGCCCTGATCGCCGCCGCCGGTTTTTCGCTGACCGCCGTAGCCGCACCGGAAACTTTTGTCATCGACGGCGCGCACACGTTCCCGCGCTTTGAATATAGTCACTTCGGTTTTTCGACCCAGATCAGCCGCTTTGATACGACGACCGGCAAGATCGTGCTCGACCGCGACGCGAAGACCGGTTCGGTCGACGTAGTCATCGATACGACATCGGTCAACACCGGTTTCGAGAAGTTCAACAAGCATATCCAGGGCGAAGGTTTCCTCGATACGGCCAAGTATCCCACCATCACCTACAAGTCGACCAAGCTCAACTTCGCCGGCGACAAGCTGGCATCGGTCGACGGCAATCTGACCATCAAGGGCATCACCAAGCCGGTCACGCTGACCATCACGTCGTTCCATTGCATGCCGCACCCGATGCTCAAAAGAGAGGCTTGCGGCGCGAATGCCGTTGCCAAGATCTTGCGCACTGAATTCAATGCCGGAAAATATGCGCCCAACGTTGGCGACGAACTGACGCTCACTTTCTCGGTCGAGTCGATCAAGGAGTAAGGATCAGGACGTCAGGATCAGGGCGTCAGGATCAGGCAAAAACGCTCAGCCCGTGACCCGCCATGCCGCTTACGATGGTGGACTCGCAATGTGCGCCAGTTTGCAATGAGCCGGACTGCGCGCTAGACGAATCCGAACCAGCCCAGCAGCGCACCGGCAGCGAGCAGCCATAGCAGATGGATTCTGGTGCGCCAGATGATCAAGCTGCTTGCGATGGACAATGTCCACAATGGCCAGTCGGTCGTCACATCGCGATGTGCGCTGCCCAAAATGATGCCCGTTGAGATCAGCAGTGCGACCACGGTTGGCGCCATGCCTTGCTTGAATGCGCGCACGGCGCGCAATTGCCGATTTTTGTGGCCCCACTGCGCGGCCAGATAGGTCAGCGTGGTGCTGGGCAACATGATGCCCACCATCGTCACGCACACGCCCAGCAACGACGCTAGCGTGCTGCCAGCGTTTTGTCCGACATTCCAGCCCATCAAT
>JBLHNV010000073.1:0-10386 GCA_047623125.1 Janthinobacterium sp.
ACGACAAGCACGAACCCAAACGCAGCGCGGCCGAAATCGTCATGACCGAGCTGCATGCGGGCGGCAAGTTCGACCAGAACTCGTACAAGGTATCGGGCGGCTTGCACGGCGTCGGCGTCTCGTGCGTCAACGGCTTGTCGAAGCTGCTGAAACTGACCATCCGCCGCGACGGCAAAGTGCACTACATGGAATTCGTGCGCGGCGTGCCGCAAAGCCGCGAAATCGTCATGATCAACGGCGCGCAATGCGCGCCGATCAAGGTCATCGGCGATACCGACAAGCGCGGCACCGAAGTCCATTTCTGGGCTGACGAGCAAATCTTCTCGCAAGTCGAATTCCACTACGAGATCCTGGCCAAGCGCATCCGCGAACTTTCGTTCCTGAACAATGGCGTAAAGATCAGACTCACCGACCAGCGCAGCGGCAAGGATGAAGTGTTCGCGTTCGAAGGCGGCACGCGCGGCTTCGTCGAATACATCAACAAGGCCAAGACGGTGCTGCATCCGACCATTTTTCAGGCCACCGGCGAACGGATGTCGGACCAGAACACCAACATCAGCGTCGACGTGTCGATGCAGTGGAACGACGCCTACAACGAACAGGTGCTGTGCTTCACCAACAATATTCCGCAACGCGACGGCGGCTCGCACCTGACCGGATTGCGCGCGGCGATGACCCGGGTCATCAACAAGTACATCGACGAGCATGAGTTCGCCAAGCGCGCCAAAGTCGAAATCAGCGGCGATGACATGCGCGAAGGCTTGACCTGCGTGCTCTCGGTCAAGGTGCCGGAGCCGAAGTTCTCGTCGCAAACCAAGGACAAACTGGTGTCAAGCGAAGTGCGCGGCCCGGTCGAGGAAATCGTCGCCAAGACGCTGGCGGACTACCTGCAGGAGCGCCCGAACGACGCCAAGATTATCTGCGGCAAGATCGTCGAGGCGGCCCGCGCGCGCGAAGCAGCCCGCAAGGCGCGTGACCTGACCCGCCGCAAAGGCATCATGGATGGCCTCGGCTTGTCGGCAAAATTAGCCGATTGCCAGGAAAAAGACCCAACGCTGTGCGAACTGTATGTCGTCGAGGGTGACTCCGCTGGCGGCTCGGCCAAGCAGGGGCGCGATCGCAAGTTCCAGGCCATCTTGCCGCTGCGCGGCAAGGTGCTGAACGTGGAAAAGGCGCGTTTTGAAAAAATGCTGTCGAGCGAACAGATCACCACATTGATCGCGACGCTGGGCACCTCGATCGGCCCCGACGAATTCAACATCGACAAGCTGCGTTACCACCGCATCATCATCATGACCGATGCCGACGTCGACGGCGCCCACATCCGCACGCTGCTGCTGACGCTGTTCTACCGCCAGATGCCGCAACTGGTGGAAAATGGCCACATCTACATTGCGCAACCGCCGCTGTACAAGGTCAAGGTCGGACGCGATGAGCGCTACCTGAAAGATGACTCGGAAGAAGCAACTTACATGATGTCCGTCGCGCTGCACACTGCTGCGCTGGTTCCGTGCGAAGGCGCGGATGCCATCGAAGGCGATGTGCTGGCCGAACTGGTGAGCAAGTTCAACCTGTCCAACGCGATCATGACGCGCCTGACACGGATGATCGACCGCGCCGCACTGACCGCGATCATGACCGGCACCACGCTCGATTTGAGCAACACGGAAAGCACCCTGCAATCGGCGCAAGCGATGCAAATTGCCATCGACGACCCGGATGTCAAGGTCAAGGCCAGCTCCGATGAGCTGACCGAAAAACACCTGTTGCGCATCGAACGCATGCATCACGGCAACATCAAGGCCAGCTCGATCGATGCCGACTTCGTCCAGGGCGCCGACTACGCCGTGCTGGCCAATGCCGCAGCCACCTTCAGGGGCTTGATCGGCGAAGGCGCGTTCATCCGTCGCGGTGAAGGCGAGCGCATGAAGGAATCGGCCGTCGACGACTTCCACCACGCAGTCCAATGGTTGCGCGCCGAAGCCGAGCGCATCGTGTCGAAGCAGCGCTACAAAGGATTGGGTGAAATGAACCCGGCCCAGCTGTGGGAAACCACGATGGACCCGGCCGTGCGCACCTTGCTGAAGGTGCAGATCGAGGATGCGATCGCCGCCGACCAGATCTTTACGACACTGATGGGTGACGACGTCGAACCGCGCCGCGCATTCATTGAACACAATGCGCTGCGGGCGGGCAATATCGACGTTTGATGGTGTAGGTTCTCACATTCAAAAATGGATGACACTGAAAGTGAGCACCGCTGCGCAGCAGAGACACAACAACGCCCGGCATGCCGGGCGTTGTTGTGTCTCTGGCGGACCTGCTTCCGCCGGATCGGTTCCGATCGCAGGATATGGCCGGCTGAGTTACTGGCGCAATATCTGGCTATGAAATCCGGCTGCAGCACGAACGGCTGCCAGGTCCTCTTCCATCTCCAGCGCACCTGCGGCCCGTTTGAGCGCCAGACGCGCATGGTACTCGGCGGCGGCGCGCATGTCTGCATCGCCGATCGAGGCCAGACAATGCAGCGCTTTCTGAAGCCGAACCGCTACTTCGACTACACCGGCGCCGTCACGGGCAATCGCAGTGAAGGCATCATCGAACATATCCCGCACCGAAATCTCCGGTACTTCGACCCGTTCGAACTTCAGCACAACGTCATCTTCAGCGGGTGCAGGCTCGTGCCACAAAGAAAAAAGCCGCAGCAGCGTTCCGACGATATCGATCGCCGTGCCGGGATCGTTGACGGAGGACGACAAAGCACGACCGGCGATCTCCGACAACACTACCAGGCCAAATCGCGGGTCGTCGTCGAAAAGACGATTACCGCGAATCTGGAACGACTCGACGACGCATTTGCAGTCAATTTCAGTGTGCTCAGCGCAGTCGGCGCTGACGAACGCCAGTGCCCTGCCAGGGGTGGCAAACGTGCCCGGCAGAGCCGCTACCCGCACCCGCACCTGCGCTTTCTCGGCCCACACCTGGATTGCCGCGATGTCGATGTATTGCACGTAACCCACGCTGGACGCAAACACGGCTCGCCCGTCTGACTGCGACCGCGCCGGCAAAGCGCCCAAGGTCGGTGCATCGTGCCGCCGCCTCAAGGCTGCGGCGGTCGCCTGCTCAACCTTGTCGATCGTCGATCCCACGCGTCCGAGGCGGGCGATACGGTCGACCCAGCTCACAAACGTGATGATGACGATGCCGAAAACGGTCACGGTCAGACCGAAGAGGGTAAACAGGCCAGCGGCCTCGAAATAGTCGTTCTTGACCGCCGTGAGAGCGACGATGCTAAAAATAAATGCACCGATAAAGGTAGAAAGAGCATTCTGGGATACGTCGTCGGCGACGACCAGACTAAATGAGCGAGGCGTTGCCGTGCTACTTGCCGAGGCATAGGCCGACACCATCGACGCCACTGATAAAGTTGCAATGACCAGCATGCTGGAGGCCATCACGGACAGCAAAGTCTCTACGGAGCCCGCCGAAAGCGTAGGCAAGAACTGCGCTAACGTCGTGTCATCAGCGAGCTTTGCGATGAGCGCTGCCACAATTGAAAGCACGCACATGGCCATTGGCCTGACCCAGAGCCTGTCGCGAAACCGCGTCAGGAAAACCCTGATCCGGCTCACCGAAAAGATAGAACCCATCTCACTCTCCTTTGCGCCGCCTGTCATTTGAATGTGAATTAACCTTCTTGCGCGACTGCCGTGCAAAAAGGTGCAAGGAGGCTGCCCCGATATGTCAACTTCCGTCAGACTGACTGCATGCAACCCGTTTTCCTGAATTACACATCGGCCTATCGCTCGATAATACCGGATCGGCAATGCGCTAACCAAACGCAAGAATACTTCCGCTTATTTTGAAAAATTCTGTTCAATCCGGCTGCCGACAAGCCTTGATCATTCATAGGCGGCATATCCTGTATATAAATTTAAAATTGGCAAGTTTTGCGGCGGCACAGCATAAGCAACTTGTATCCTCCAACTTATGCAAAGAATTGGATTCAGCCCGCTTTTACCAGCGGGCTTTTTTTTGCCCTGAAATAAAGCAAGGCAGTACGGCAAGCAGCGAGTGTCGGCAAATGCCGTCATCTTCATCACTATGCCTGTACCCGATGGCAATGGCGCGATTGATTCGATGAAAAATGCTGATATGACGTGAATACATCACAGATGTATGCACGAATAGCTCGTTCATGTCGTCAAAGTTGACAGAAAGAATGCTGGCTGCCGCTTCTGCAAAAGTCTGGCCAGTTTGCGCTCGGCAAGCCTTGATCATTCATATCAGAAATATCCTGTATATAAAATTAAAATTGGCAAGTTTTGTGGCAGCGCAGCATAATGCATCTGTCTCCTCCAACTTCTGCAAGGAATTGGATTTAGCCCGCTTTTACCAGCGGGCTTTTTTTTGCCCGGATTTTTGCAGCGGTCCCAACCCAGAACCGCTGCGGCCATCACGGTGCTCCTGTCACCATGACAATGACAAACCAGCGCGAGCGCAAAAAAGCGCGGCCACATCACTTGATACCAAGCCCGTTGCCGCCGGTGCAAAGACGCCGCTGTGCAGGTTAATACGGTTGAATGTACGGTCTCTTTTAAAACCGGTAAGATGAATCTCGTTTATTTCCGGAATTTACCTGCGCGGATGTGACGCCGGGCGGCATGCCGGTTGCGGTTGCGGTTGCGGTTGCGGTCGCGGTCGCGTTACTGCACTAAGGCACTGATCGCGTGCAATAGCATCGGCAGGGATTCATCACCAGATACTGTCAGGAGTTTTCCATGAAGCCCTATGTCATTTGCCACATGATGTCCTCGATCGACGGACATGCACTCACGGACGGTTGGGACCTTCCATTCAAAAAGAACGCGGGCGCGCTGTACGAGACGCTGGCCAAGCAATTCAAGTTCGACGCATGGATATGCGGCCGGGTCACGATGCAGGAAGTTGCCCATGGTGATACTTATCCGGCAGGCCTTGCAACAGCGCCCATACTGCGCACCCATCATTTTGCCAACAAGGATGCTGCTTGCTATGCGGTGGCCATCGATCCGCATGGCAAAGTCGCATGGAAAAGCAACCAGGCGCTCGATTCGCATGTCGTCGCCGTGGTCACGGAAAGCGTCGCCGACGACTACCTCGCTTACCTGCAATCGATCAACGTGTCTTACATCTTTGGCGGCAAGACCGAAATCGATCTGGCCAAGGTGGTGGCGATCCTGGCCGACGAACTCGGCACAGAGCGCCTGATCGTCGAAGGCGGCCCGCACATCAGCGGATCGTTCGTCAACGCCGGACTGGTCGACGAAGTCAGCGTCATTGTCTTGCCCCTGATCGACGGTCGCGGCGAGCATCCGGCTTCGTTCGAAGTGCGCCCGGAAGTCTGGAAAAACCCAACCTACCTGACGCTGGCGTCAGCGGATATTCAGGAAGGCGGCAGCGTCTGGCTGCGCTATAAAAAGCAGTAAGACGACGCCAGCGCGGCTCCCGCCAAGGCACCTATTACGCCAGCTTGACCATTTCGCGATACAGGTCCGCCTTGCCTTCAAAGCCCAGGCCCGGCAGTTCCGGCAGGAAGATATGGCCGCTTTCGACCTTGACACCGTCTGGGAAACCGCCATACGGCTGGAACAGGTCGGGATAGGATTCGTTGCCGCCAAGACCCAGACCGGCGGCAATATTGAGCGACATCTGGTGGCCGCCATGCGGAATGCAACGCTTGGCCGACCAGCCGTGCTCGCGCAGCATATCCAGCGTGCGCAGATATTCCACCAGGCCGTAGCTGAGCGCACAATCGAACTGCAACCAGTCACGGTCGGCGCGCATGCCGCCATAGCGAATCAGGTTGCGTGCATCTTGCATCGAGAACAGGTTCTCACCGGTCGCCATCGGGTTTTTGTAATAGTTGCGCAGCGTCGCCTGCAGTTCGAAATCGAGCGGATCGCCAGCCTCTTCATACCAAAACAGGTCGTACTGCGACAACGCCTTCGCATAGGCGATGGCCGTATCGAGATCGAAGCGGCCGTTGGCATCCACCGCCAGCTTCTGGCCATCTTGCAGCACGCTCAGCACGGAATCGATGCGGCGCAAGTCTTCGTCGAGCGAGGCACCGCCGATCTTCTTTTTGACCACCGTGTAGCCGCGGTCGATGTAACTGCGCATTTCATCCTTGAGCTGGTCGTGGCTCTGGCCCGGATAGTAGTAGCCGCCGGCGGCATACACAAAAATGTTCCGGTCCGGCGTGCCATTGCCGTAGCGATCCGCCAGCAACTGATATAGCGGCTGGCCGGCGATCTTGGCGACCGCATCCCACAGCGCCATGTCGATGGTGCCGATCGCGACCGAGCGCTCGCCATGGCCGCCCGGCTTTTCGTTGGTAAACATGCAGTTCCAGATCTTGTGCGGATCGAGGTTGCTGCCGCTGTCGTCGACCAGGCTGGCAGGGTCGGCTTCCAGCACGCGCGGAATGAAGCGTTCGCGCATCAGCTTGCCCTGGCCGTAACGACCGTTCGAATTGAAGCCGTAACCGATCACCGGCTTGCCGTCACGAATGACATCGGTCACCACCGCCACCAGGCTCAGCGTCATCTTGCTGAAATCGATATAGGCATTGCGGATCGGGGAGCTGATCGGAATGGTCTTTTCGCGGATTTCAACTATTTTCATGCAGTGTCTCCAGACAGGGCGGGCTTTTTCAGCAAAGGCGCCCAGCTTACTATGCAAATGTATTGTTAAAATTCACCAAAATGAAAACCATTATTAACTTCAAGTGAAAATTGAAACAGCGCCCGATCTGACATTTTTTGTCCTGCTGGCCAGGCTGGGCAGCATGTCGGCCACGGCGCGCGAGCTCGGCATTACGCCACCCGCTGTCACGAAACGCCTGATGCTGATGGAGCAGCGTCTTGGCGTGCGCCTCGTCAACCGCACCACGCGCCGCATCAGCCTGACCAGCGAGGGCGAGATCTATCTGGCACACGCCACGCACATCATCGGCAGCATCCGCGAGATGGAAGAATCGGTCTCCAGCAGCCGCGCCGCGCCGAAAGGTTTGCTGCGGGTGAACGCCACGCCGGGCTTCGGTCGGACCCGGATTGCGCCGCTGGTGTCGCAGTTCGCGCACGCGCATCCCGAAGTGGAGGTCCAATTGCAGCTGACCGACCGGCCGATCAGTCTGGTCGAAGAAGCCTACGACCTGGCGATCCGCTTTGGCGAATTGCCCGATTCGCGTCTGAGCGCGCGCAAGCTGATGTCGAACCGGCGCTTCCTGTGTGCATCGCCGGCGTACCTGAAAAAAGCAGGTGAACCGCAGACGCCGGCCGAACTGCACCGTCACCGTTGCATCTTGCATCGGCAAAATGACGACGTGTACGGCACCTGGCGGCTCCAGAAAGGCAGCAAGGCCGAACTGGTCAAGGTCACGGGCGCGGTATCGAGCAACGATGGCGATGTCGTCCTGAACTGGGCGCTGGAGGGACACGGCATCGTGCAACGCTCAGAATGGGACGTCGGCCGCTATCTCGCCAGCGGACGCCTGAAAGAAGTCATGCCAGCCTACACGCTGCCGTCGGCGCATTTGCATGTCTATTACCTCAGCCGGCGCAATCTGCCGGCGAAAGTGCGCGCCTTCATTGATTTTCTGGTGACCGAATTCGATGGCTGACGCACATTGCGCCGAAGTGCGCCCATGTTCATTGCAGCGGCTGGACTGAGCGCCATTTCCTTGCCGTCTGCCTGCCCTGGTCTGCGCACAAAGCCTGCAGATACCCCCGTTATCATGATGGACGCAGAAACGGCATTATTGCATGGCGTCGGTCGGCGACACCGATGATCCGGATCAAGCGGCCTGAGCGGCTAAACTGCGCAACGTGCGCTGTGCGGGCGCGCGATGATTTCCGCTTGCGCGGCGACCGAATGACGCATTTACGCTACCATGCGCGTTTCCCCCTCAAGGAGTAAGACCATGCACCCTTGGCTGATGCTGGCAATGGCAATTCTTGCCGAACTGGCCGCAACGACCGCGCTGAAACTGTCGCATGGATTTACTCGCGCCCTCCCTTCCTCGATCGTGATTCTGGGTTACGTGATATCGTTTTACCTGCTGGCACAAGTGCTGAAAACGCAGGAAGTGGGCATCATCTATGCGATCTGGAGCGGCGCCGGTCTGGCAATCATTGCATTGATCGGCGTGGTCTTTCTCGGCGAATCGGTGAGCGTACTGAAAATCGGTGGCCTGATCGCGATTCTGGCCGGCGTGCTGATGCTCAATCTGGCCCCCTCCACCTGACGGCGCGCCCCAGTCGCCCCACCTCCATCCATCTTCTGAAAAGGACACCCCGATGAAAGCCATTGGCTATTACCATTCCCACCCTATCGATCATCCCGATGCGTTGACCGACATCGATTTGCCGGAACCGAGCGCGCACGGACATGACCTGCTGGTCGATGTCCATGCGATCTCGGTCAATCCGGTCGATACCAAGGTGCGCCGCGGTGTCACGCCAGAAGCTGGCCAGGCCAAGGTGCTCGGCTGGGATGCGGCCGGCATCGTGCGCGCGGTCGGTGAGCAGGTGACGCTGTTCAAACCCGGCGACAAGGTCATGTACGCCGGATCGCTGCTGCGACCAGGCACCAACAGCGAACGCCATCTGGTCGACGAACGCATCGTCGGCCGCGCACCAGAGAGCATCGAACTCGATGCCGCCGCCGCGCTGCCCTTGACGTCCATCACGGCTTGGGAAATGCTGTTCGAGCGCCTGCAGATTTCACAAGACAAGGCGGCAAAAAGTGGCACGCTGCTGATCATCGGCGCCGCCGGCGGCGTCGGCTCGATCATGCTGCAACTGGCGCGGCAGCTGACCAACTGGACCATCATCGCGACCGCTTCGCGGCCGGAAACACGCCAGTGGGTCAGTGATCTGGGCGCTCATCATGTGATCGACCATGGCCAGCCGCTGTCAAAAGAGCTGCAGCGCATCGGTATCGCCCAGGTCGATTGCGTCGCCAGTCTGACGCATACCGATCTGCATCTGGCGGAAATTGTCGAGTGCCTGGCCCCGCAGGGGAAACTGGCACTGATTGACGATCCGGAAGCGCTGGACGTCAAGCTGCTCAAGCGCAAAAGCATTTCACTGCACTGGGAGCTGATGTTCACCCGCTCCATGTTTCAGACCGACGACATGATCGAACAGCACCGGCTGCTCGACCGTGTGGCGCAATTGATCGACGACGGCGTGCTGCGCTCAACCGTGACCGAGCGTTTCGGCACCATCAATGCCGCCAATGTGCGGCGTGCGCATGCGCTGCTGGAAAGCGGCACCGCACGCGGGAAAATCGTACTGTCGGGTTTTTAGTCGCGGCAGCGCCGGGCTGAGCGCTCAAACAGGCCTGAGCGCTGCCGTCTGGCCGAACAACACGCTGCGTCCCTGCTCGCTGACGGTTGGCCTGGTATTGATGCTGGCGGCCAGCGCATAAGCGCGCTGCGTTGCCGGGCGCGCTTCTAGCGCGGCGAACCAGCGTGCCAGATGCGGGAATTGCTGCATATCCTGACGCTGGCGCTGATGCGGCACGATCCATGGATAGATGGCCATGTCGGCGATCGAATACTGATCGCCGGCAACGAAGACGCGATCAGCCAGACGCCGGTCCAGCACGCCATAGAGTCGAGTGGTTTCGTTCACGTAGCGCGCGATCGCATACTCGATCGTTTGCGGCGCATACTGGACAAAATGATGGTTTTGCCCTGCCATCGGACCGAGTCCGCCGACTTGCCAGAACAGCCATTGCATTACTTCGGCCCTGCCGCGCACGTCTTCTGGCAGGAACAAACCTGATTTTTCCGCCAAGTATTGCATGATCGCGCCCGATTCAAACAGGGCGATCGGGGCCCCGCCATCGCTTGGTGCCCGATCGACGATGGCTGGTATCCGGTTGTTGGGCGAGATCGCGAGGAAGTCGGGCTTGAACTGGTCGCCCTTGCTGATATCGACAGGGATGATGCGGTAAGGCATGCCTGCTTCTTCCAGCAACAGTGTCACCTTATGGCCGTTCGGCGTGGTCCAGTAATGCAGATCGATCATGTTGTATTCCCTTGTTTGATGCCGCCATCAATGCCAGGCAGAAGGCCGGCGTTGGTCACCCGAAGCTTGAATGCAGCGTCAAGTATCTGCGAAAAATGACAACACTGTCAGCGACCTGCGCTTCGAGCGCGGTCGGGACGCAATTTTCCGGCTAAAATTGCGCTCTGGCCAGCGGTTGCCTGCGGGCGCGGCGCCACCATTTTATTGAATCGGAATCGGGAATGACAAAGATAGAAGCAATCAAGCGCATCAACGAACGGCTGGGCAAGCCGACGCTGAGCGACAAAAATACGCATTTTTCCAATGT
>JBLHNV010000074.1:0-10338 GCA_047623125.1 Janthinobacterium sp.
AATTCGCAGCCCGATTCCACAAGCATTGGTGGAGGATGTGACCGAGGCAAATCGCCATCCGGTGGGTGGCCATGGGACGGAAAAACGCTTGGCAATCAATCTGGTCTGGACTTCGCAAGGGATCAAGATGCGCTGGCGCTTGTTGCGCGTACTGCTCGATGGTCGCCATGTCTATCCACGCGAGGGCGGCGATGAGTTGGCCCACCGCCCTGATGCGCTGCCGCTTCGATCTGGTGCCTGATTGGGCAGTGCCACCTATAATTTCGGCCGGTAATAGCGCCAGATCAGGCGCATGTCGTGCAGGATCGGGCCGGCTGCCAGCGCTGCCAGCACGGCGGCCAGGATCACGGTGGCGGAATAGCCGATGTGTTTGAAGCCGAGCGCGCCGGACACGCCGCCGATGAAAAAGAAACCGATCAGCATTGCATGCAGCTTCAATTTGTCGCGGTTAGCCAGCACCCGCATGCGCGGTATGCGTTCGCGGTGCTGCCGGTTGTAATAGACCAGCTTACCCAGTTCGATCCCCATGTCGGTCGACATGCCGGTCAGATGGGTGGTCCGGATCGTGGCGCCCGAGACCTTGGTGATGATGGCATTTTGCAAGCCCATGATGAAGCACAGCAGCAATACGGTGACCGGTGCCATGAAGTCGGGCATGCCGGCCATGTGGGCTCCGGCCAGGCCGAACAGCAGCAGCAAGGCCGATTCCAGCAGCAGACTCAGCGCGTACTGGCTGCGCAGGTTGCGGCGCCGGCGCCGCGCAAAATTGATCAGCAGCGCCGTCGTCGCGGCGCCCAGCAGGAAGGCTAGCCAGGCCGCCAGCGCCGCCAGCGCCAGTGTGAAGTTGCCCAGGGCCAGATCGTCGGCCATGCTCGACACGATGCCGGTCATGTGCGACGTGTAGAAACCGATGGCCAGAAAACCGCCGGCATTGACGGCGCCGGCCACGAAGGCCAGCACGCAGCCGAGGTGGCGGTCGGAGCGCAAATCGCGCCGCTGATCGCTCAGGTGAGACAGATATTGCAATGGCATAAAAAGTGGATTGGTTTGCCTTGGAACTTATTGCAGCAGGATCCGGGGGCATCGGGTTAACTTTTCAGAAAATTCATACAGCGCTCAAGCACGCGTGAACCTTACGGTGCGGCGTGATCGAAAATTATTTTCCACAGGCTTTTGACGTGTTCGACATGGGCCACGGCCTTGCTTGGCACTACCCGCGCCAGATCCTGCCCTTGCAGGCGCAACTGATGCTGCAGTTTGCGCAGCGCGCGGTAGGCATCGGCGACCTTGGTCGCCAGTTCGGCATCGATCAAGTCGAGCTCGCCGCACATCTTCAACAGCGCGATATTGCCTCGGTTGATGGTCAATTGTTCGTACCTGGCCGCATGTTGCAGCACCAGGTACTGGACCATGAATTCGATGTCGATCATGCCGCCCGAGTCCTGCTTCAGGTCGAACAATGGCGTCGGGTTCGGGTGCGCATCGATCATCTTCTTGCGCATCGCCAGCACCGAGTTTTTCAGCGCGGCGACATCGGCGCGTTCGGTGCGCAAGATCTGGTAGCGGATGCGCTCAAAGCGCTCGCCGATGGCTGCGTCACCGGCGCAAAAGCGGGCCCGCGACAGCGCCTGATGCTCCCACAGCCAGGCCGAGCTGGTCTGGTAACGCTCGAACGCGGCGACGCTGGAAACGATCATGCCGGAGGCGCCGTCCGGGCGCAGCGCGATGTCGATGTCGAACAGGATGCCGGCCGACGTGTGCGATGTCATCCATGTGATGAAGCGTTGCGCCAGCTTCGCGTACAGCGCCGGTGCGTCCGGGTGATCGTCGTCGAACAGGAAGACGACGTCGAGGTCGGATACATAGCCGAGCTCCTTGCCGCCGAGCCGGCCATAGGCGATCACGGCAAATTTCGGGATCTCGCGGTGGCGCGTGGCCAGCGTTAGCCAGGCTGCCTGCAGCGTGGCGGCAACGATGGTATCGGCCAGCGCCGACAAATGGTCAGCCAGTATCTCGACTGTCAAATCGCCGGCCAGATCTTGCGCCAGCAAATGGAATAGATGGGCATGATGGATTTCGCGCAGGATATCCATCTGGCGCTCGGTGTCGCCGGCCGCTGCGTCCAGCTGTACTTGCAGTTCGCAGGCCAGCGCCGCCAGGTCGGGTGCCGCGTTGCGGATCCGATCATCGAGCAATTCGTCGAGCAAGATCGGGTGCAAGGTCAGGAACTGGGCGGCCCAGCCGCTGGCATACATCATCTGGATCACGCGCCGCAGCGTGTGCGGATATTCGCTCAGCAGCGACAGATAGGCCGAGCGGCGCGCGATGGCTTCGAAAAAGTCGAGCAGTCTTCCCAGCGTGGTGAGGTCGCTGCCGTTGCTGTCTTGTTGCGTGCATTGCCGTATCAATGGCAGCGCGGCGTTGACCAGCGCCAGCAGGCGGATGCGGCTCGCTTCCGGCAACGAGCGCAGGCGCGGCGCTTGCCATGTCGCCAGCACGCGATGGGCCGCGTTGGCTGGCTCGGAAAAGCCGAGCGCGACGAAGCGCGCCGTGATCGCTTCGGCGTCGTCCAGGTCGGTGCATTCGTTGCCGGCATCGCCTTCTCCAGCGTTCTGGTCGTTTACGCTTTTGTCGCTGAAGATCGCATCGAACTGGCTGGCCACGAAGGTGCGGTGGGTTTCCAGTTCCGCCAGCAGCGTGCTGGTATCGGGCAAGTTCATCATTTGCGCCACCAGCAGACGATCGGCGTCATTGGCTGGCAGGGTGTGGGTCTGGGCGTCGTCCAGATATTGCAAGCGATGCTCGAGATTGCGCAGGAAAGTGTAGGAGGCGAGCAATTGATCGACGACGTCCGCTGCCAGCAGCGTTTTTTCTGCCAGCACGCGCAGCGTGGCGCGGGTGGAACGCTCGCGCAGCGCCGGTTCGCGCCCGCCGCGGATGAGCTGGAATACCTGGGCCAGGAATTCTATTTCGCGGATGCCGCCGCGCCCCAGTTTGACGTTATTGCTGCGGTCCGGGTGCAAGCGTTCCTGGCGATTGACCTCGGCCCGGATTTGCGCGTGCATCTTGCGGATCGCGTCGATGACGCCAAAGTCGAGGTAGCGGCGAAATACGAACGGGCGCACGATGGCGTCCAGCGCGGCGATGTCGGCAGCAGAGCCGGTGATGGCGCGCGCCTTGACCCAGGCGTAGCGTTCCCATTCGCGGCCCTGGACGATCAGGTATTGCTCGACCATGTTCAAGCTGGCCGCGAGCGGCCCGGAGCCGCCGTTCGGGCGCAGCGCCATGTCGACCCGGAACGTGAAGCCATCCTCGGTGATTTCGGATAGCGCGGCGATCAGTTTCTTGCCCAGTCGCGCAAAAAACTCGTGGTTCGACAATGGGCGCTGTCCCGCCGTGGCGGCAGTGTCGCCATCTTCCGGATAGACGAAGATCAGGTCGATGTCGGACGACACATTGAGCTCGAAGCCGCCCTGTTTGCCCATCGCCAGCACGATCATTTGCTGCTCCAGGTTTGACTCGTTACCGATCGGCATGCCGTGTAGCGCCACCATTTCCTGCATGGCCGCGTGCAAATGGGTCTGCACCGCAAAGTCGGCAAAGCCGGTCATCGCAGCGACGACTTCGGCCAGATCGGCTGCGCCCGACAAGTCGCGCCGGATCAAGCTGGTGACGAGCAAGTTGCGCAAGCGCCGCATCGCGCGCCCCAGAGGCAACGGTGACGCCGCATCGGCGGCGCTCTCGGCGGCCAGCGCCGCGGCGAAATCGAGTCGGGCCAGCGATGATTGCGCCAGTTGCGCTATGTTGGCGCGGCGCTCAGGAGCGGCATCTTGCCAGCGCTGGTAAAAACGGGAAGCGGACGTCGGGTCGGGGAGTGTCATGGAAAGTGAAGAGCTCGAAAATAATGGTAGAAAAATGATGACGGTGGTGGTTTTTCTCGGTGTGTGCCAGACATTGTATGCGGTAGAATTGGGCCGCAGCTGAAATGGCTTGCGCTCCGTCACGACAGGATCGTTCCAGAACGGCGGCTCCACCAGCCTGGATATCGGCGCTCTGTACAGGCACTTTAGCCATTTTTTTTATTCAGGGTCCGATTTATTAGCATATTGTTGCAAAAACACGCAGATGTTCCCGTGCCAGACAGCGTCCCTTTGGTCGCGCGCTGGCGCAGGATGCGTGCTGCCTATCGGATGGCCAACCTGGCCACGCATCATGTGCTGGGCTTTGCGATCAAGCTGACCTTGTTGGTGTACTTTCTGTTCGCGCTGCTGATCTTGCTATTGCGCTACGTGGTGTTGCCGAACATTGATTATTACAAGAGCAATATCGAGCAGGCGGCCAGCAAGGCAACTGGCAGTCAGGTATCGATAGAACGCATCTACGCCTCCTGGAGTGGCTTGCACCCGAGTTTGTTCCTGGGCGACGTGCTGCTGCGCGACAAGGAAGGCCAGCAGGTATTGCGCTTGCCGAGCATCTCGGCCACGCTATCTTGGTGGAGTTTGCCGGCGGCAAGCTTGCGCTTGCGATCGTTGGAAATCATCCGGCCCGACCTTGCCATCGTGCGCGCCCAGGATGGCTTGCTGTATGTCGCCGGCATGGCACTCGACCCACAACAGGGCGGCGACAGCCAGGGCGCCGAATGGCTATTGTCGCAGCGCGAAATCGTGATTCGCCAGGGACGCCTCAATTGGACTGATGCACTGCATGGCAAGCCCGCTCTGGCGCTGGAGAACGTCAACCTGGTGCTGCGCAACAAGTGGCGGCGTCACCGGTTTGCGCTGACCGCGACGCCGCCGGCGGCGCTGGGTCAGGCGCTCGATGTGCGTGGCAACTTCACCCATCCGCGCTTCACACCCCAAATAGCCAATCTCGCGCTGTGGAAGGGCCAGCTGTACACCGACATCAAGGGTGCCGATCTGGCCGTCTGGAATACCTATGTCAGTGATCCCTTTGAACTGACTCAGGGCACCGGCTCGGTACGGGCCTGGTTCGATCTCGATCACGCCAGGCTGGGCAGCTTTACCGCCGATGTCGCTTTGAGCGACGTGGCGCTGCGCGTGGCGCCGGATTTGCCGGTGCTCGATCTGGTGCGCGTAAGCGGGCGCGTGTCGGCCAATGAAGTGTTCGTGGCCGGAGCCCCCGACGGCAAGCCGACCTTCGGCATCCACGGCCATGCGCTCGCTTTGAGCAATCTGGCACTGGAAACGCGCGCCGGCTTGACGCTGGCGCCGACGTCGCTGTCGGAGCGTCACGTCGCAGCGAGCGCCGGCAAGCCAGGGCGCACCGAAGTCAAGTTCAAGTCGCTGGACTTGCATACGCTGGCACAATTGGCCGCACACGTGCCCTTGACGGCGGCGCAGCGTCAGATGCTCGAACAATGGGCGCCGCGCGGTCGCTTGCAGGATTTTTCGGCCAGTTGGCAAGGCGCATTCCCGACCGTGCAGTCTTACCGGATCAAAGGCCAGGTTGTCGGCCTTGGTCTGCAGCCGCAGCGCTCACGCCCGGCCAGCGCCGGCGTATCTGCACAGTCTGCGCTGCCGGGTATTGAAAATCTGACCGGAGCCATCGATGCGAGCGAGCGCGGGGGCACGCTAAATGTGCATTCCAGTGCCTTGTCGCTGCTGATGCCCGATTATTTTCAGCCTCCTGCCATGCCTTTCGATCAGCTTGACCTGCAGGCGCGCTGGTCTTTCGAAGCCCAGGATCGCTTGCGCGTGCAGATCGACAAGATGCATTTCGCGCAGCAAAGGCTGAGCGGAACCTTGTCCGGCAGCCATGTGTTGGCGCTGGCCGCGGTCGGCAGCGCCAACAAAGCCGGGCCGGGACCTGGCTATGCGGACTTTTCCGGCACGCTGGACAACGTCGATCTGAAAACGGTGAAGCGCTATCTGCCGCTGAAGACCCCGCCCGATTTGCGCGCATGGCTGGGCGGCGCGCTGGAACAGGGCATGGCTAAAAACGTCAGCATCCGTTTGCGCGGCGATCTGGCCCAGTTCCCGTTTGATGGCAAGGCGGACAAAAATCGCGGCGAATTCCGCGTCTCCGGCCGCATCGACAATGGTAAGCTCAATTACGCGCCTGGCCAGTTTGCAAAAAATGGCAAAGCACCGCTGTGGCCGCAAGCAGAAAAGATCAAGGGCCGCTTTCTGTTCGAGCGCGCGCGCATGGAAATTTACGGCGAAACTGCGCGCACCGCCGGCGTGTCATTGAGCAAAGTGAAGGCCGTTATTGCCGACCTTAACTCGAAGGATTTGCTGCTCGATATCGACGGCACCGCTAGCGGCGCGCTGCAAGAGCATTTGGAATACGTCGCCGCCAGTCCGGTGCTGGAATGGATCGGGCGTTTCACCGAAGACATCAAGGCCAGCGGCAACACCAAACTGGCTTTGAAGCTGCACTTGCCGCTGTCGCATTTGCTCGACTCGACGGTGCAAGGTTCGCTCCAGCTGCAAAACAATGACGTGGTACTGTTCAACGACATGCCGCCGCTGATGGCGGCCACCGGCAAAATCGAATTCAATGAAAAAGGCGTCAACCTGAACCGCGTGGCCGGCACCTTCCTGGGTGGGCCGATGGCGATTTCGGGCGGCAGTTTGCCCGATGCGTCGATCCAGGTCAAGCTCGCCGGTACCGTCTTTTCTGACGCGCTGAACCAGGCTTACCCATCGCCGCTGATGTGGCGCCTGTCCAGTCGTTTCAATGGCGATGCGCGCTACAGCGGCTTGATCACAGCCACCGGGCAGCGCTTTCAGGTCGTGATCGACTCGAATCTGGCGGGCATGGGAATCGACTTTCCGGCGCCGGCCAACAAGGCTGCAGCGGACAGTATGCCGTTCAAATTCGTCCTCAACAGCGACAATGACAATACGGCCGGCTTGACGCGCGACGAGATCAAGATTGCGCTGGGAACCACGATTGCAGCGCGCTACCAGCGCGTAAGGCAAGGCAATGCGCCATGGCAAGTGATACGCGGCGGTATCGGCGTGAATCTGCCAGCGCCGGAGCCGGACAGCGGCATGATGATCAACGTTAACATGGCGTCGCTCAATGTCGACCAGTGGACCAGCGTTGGCCGCGCGATCGTCGGTCCGGCCGACAGCGGCCAAGGTCAGGGCAAAGTCAAGGACAAGGACAAAGGCAGCCCCGACATCGGGCGATACGTGGTGCCCGATGTCATCGCGGCGCGCGCCGATGCGTTGATCATCGGCCAGCGCAAGCTGGAAAACGTGGTGCTGGGCGCGACCCATCAAAACGAGACGTGGCAAGCCAACATCGATTCGACGCAAGTGACCGGCCATGTCAGCTGGAAGGAAGCGTCGAACGGGGCTGTCCTGGGCAAAGTCACGGCGCGGCTGGCGTCGCTGAACATACCGGAGTCGGCCGCAGCCGAGGTGCGCGATTTGCTCGAAAGCAATAACAGCGCGCAGACGATACCGGCGCTCGACATCGTCGCCGAACGGTTCCAACTGTTCGACAAGGCGCTGGGGCGCCTCGACTTGCAAGCGGATAACGCGATGGCAAGCAGCGGGCGCGAGTGGCGCATCAGCAAACTGGCGCTGGCCAATCCCGATGGCGCATTGACGGGCAGCGGCAAATGGGTGCACAAGGATGGCAAGAACAATTCCAGCCTGAACTTCGTGCTCGACATCGTCGACGCCGGAAAATTGCTGGATCGTTTCGGTTTCGTCGATACCTTGCGCCAGGGCAAAGGCACGCTCAGCGGTGACATTGCGTGGACCGACTTGCCTTATGAGCTGGATATTCCCAGCTTGTCGGGCCAGCTCAATCTCAATATCGAATCAGGACAATTCCTCAAGCAAGACCCGGGCGCGGCCAAGTTATTGGGCGTGTTGAGCTTGCAAGCGTTGCCGCGCTTGCTCAAGCTCGATTTCCGTGACGTTTTTTCGGACGGGCTGGCATTCGACGGCATCACGGCCAATGCCGTGATCAAAAAGGGCTTGTTGAAAACGGATAACTTGAAAATGCACGGTGTCGCCGCCACTGTATTGATGAGCGGCACTGTCGACATCGCCAACGAATCGAGCAATCTCGATGTCGTCGTGATTCCCGAATTTAATTTGGGTACCGGGCCGCTGGTGTATGCGCTGGCCGTCAACCCGGTGATTGGCATCGGCAGTTTTCTGGCGCAATTGTTCTTGCGCGCGCCAATGATGAAGGCTTTGACTTACCAGATGAAGATCACCGGGCCATGGAAGGCGCCTACCGTGACCAAGCTCGAAGGTAGCAAATTGAAGCCCGGCCTGCTCAAGACGGAATAACTCGGTGCGCTACGGCGACGACCGGGGCATACATGACGCGCCAGATCGAGCAAGCATGCGATGATGAGCTCGACCAAAAGCGCAAGCACGTCACTCAACCACATCAACCCAGGCGGCTACCATGAATGCAGTTGCAGCAATACAGATGATTTCATCGGCGTCGGTGTCAGACAATATCGCGACCGCGCGGCGCCTGGTCGGCCAGGCTGCGGCGGCCGGCGCGCAACTGGTGCTGCTGCCCGAATACTGGGCCATCATGGGTCACAGCGACAACGACAAGGTGGCGCTGGCCGAGCAGCCGGGCCATGGCGTGATTCAGGATTGCATGGCGGGCCTGGCGCGCGAGCACGGTATCTGGCTGATCGGCGGCACCTTGCCCTTGCAAACCGAGGTGCCGGGCAAGGTATTCAATACCACGCTGGTGTATGACCCGCAGGGCCAGCCGGTCGGTCGCTACGACAAGATTCATTTGTTCGGTTTTTCCAATGGCAACGAAACGTATGACGAGTCGCGCACCATCGTGCCGGGCAGCCTGATCGGCAGCATCGAGGCGCCGTTCGGGCGGGTCGGGCTATCGGTTTGCTATGATTTACGCTTTCCTGAACTGTACCGCGCGATGGGCTCTTGCACGCTGATCGTCGTGCCGGCCGCTTTCACGCATACCACCGGGCTGGCGCATTGGGAAGTGTTGCTGCGCGCGCGCGCGATCGAAAACCAGTGCTACGTGCTGGCGGCGGCCCAGGGCGGATTGCATCTGAATGGCCGCCGCACCTGGGGCCACAGCATGCTGATCGATCCCTGGGGCAAGGTCGTGGCCGAACTGGCCGAAGGCGAGGGCGTCGTTACCGGCGTCATCGATGGCGACTTGCTGGACAGCGTACGCACCAACTTGCCGGCCCTCAGGCACCGCACCTTGTAGCGCGTTGCAATGTGCTCTCTGGCAGCGCCAGCCCGTATGCCCTACAATTCACACAGATATGACCAACATAGATACCGATATGACCCAATTTCAACCGAATCTCTCCACCCTGGCCGTCGCGACGGATTTGCTGCTGACGCCTTTTGGCCTGGATCAGGACAAGTTGCTCAAGACGCTGGGCACGATGTTTACGCACAAGGTCGATTACGCTGACCTGTATTTTCAATTCACCAAAAGCGAAGGCTGGAGCCTTGAAGAAGGCATCGTCAAGACTGGCAGTTTTTCGATTGACCAGGGCGTCGGCGTGCGCGCCATTTCGGGCGACAAGACCGCGTTTGCCTATTCGGATGAAATTTCCGAACAGGCGCTGCTGGAAGCGGCGACGGCCACGCGCACCATTGCGCGCGCAGGCGCCGGCAAGGTCAAGGTCGCTGGTGCGATGACGCAGCGCGGCGGGCGTTCGCTGTACTTGCCCGACGATCCGCTGGAGTCGCTGGACGCGACGGCCAAGGTCAAGCTGCTCGAACGGGTCGAAAAAATGGCGCGCGCAAAAGACCCGCGCGTGGTGCAAGTGATGGCAGGCCTCGCCGGAGAATACGACGTGGTGCTGATCGTGCGCAGCGACGGCGTGCTGGCGGCCGACATCCGGCCGCTGGTGCGGCTCTCGGTCACCGTCATCGTCGAACAGGACGGGCGTCGCGAAATGGGCTCGTCCGGCGGTGGCGGACGCTTCAGCTATGCCTATTTCAACGATGCCGTGCTGGAACGGTATGCAGCCGATGCGGTCAAGGCGGCGCTGATCAACCTTGAGGCGCGGCCCGCTCCGGCCGGTCCGATGACGGTGGTGCTCGGACCGGGCTGGCCCGGCATCTTGTTGCATGAAGCGATAGGCCATGGACTCGAAGGCGACTTCAATCGCAAAGGTTCGTCGGCATTTTCAGGGCGCATCGGCGAGCGCGTCGCCGCCAAGGGCGTCACCGTAGTCGATGATGGCACGTTGTTTGAACGCCGCGGTTCGCTCAACATCGACGATGAAGGCAATCCGACCCAGTGCACGACGCTGATCGAGGATGGCATCCTTAAAGGTTACATTCAGGATACGATGAATGCGCGCCTGATGAAGATGCCGGTCACCGGTAA
>JBLHNV010000075.1:0-10308 GCA_047623125.1 Janthinobacterium sp.
CACGCGGCGAATAGAGCAAGTTGGCGCGCGGCGAGTGGGTCGCGCACACAGGTTTGCACTTGCCGCAGCGCAGGCAATCCTTGATGCTGGTCGAGATTGCGCCGATATCGCTTTGCTGCATGATCAACGATTCGTGCCCCATCAAGCCGAACGATGGCGTGTACGCATTGCGCAAGTCCGCGCCCAGGCCAGGCAGGTTCAGCAGCTTGCCCTTGTTGAAGCGTCCTTCCGGATCGATGCGCTGCTTGTAATCGCGAAATTCCTTGATTTCATCTTCGGTCAGAAATTCCAGCTTTGTGATGCCGATCCCGTGTTCGCCCGAGATCACGCCATTGAGCGAGCGTGCCAGCGTCATGATGCGCGCAACCGCCTGATGCGCATCTTGCAGCATTTCGTAGTGGTCGGAATTGACCGGCAAGTTGGTATGCACATTGCCGTCGCCGGCATGCATGTGAAGTGCGACGAACACTCGACCGCGCAATACTTTCTTGTGAATTGCGGCGCACTCATCAAGCACCAGTTTGTATGCGGCGCCATTGAAAATCTGGCGCAACTGAACGCGAATTTCCTGCTTCCACGAAATACGCACGGTACGATCTTGCAATACGTCGAATACGATCGCGTCCGGCTGCTCAGCCAGGCGCGCATCGAATACTGCGCGCATGTGTTCAAGGCCGAGCAGATACAGCTCTTCCTTGGCCACCGTCAGCGGCACGTCGAGCGCATTCAGCAAATACGTCCAGCGCGCCTGCACCTGGTCCAGCACGGCCTCGGCTTGCGGCGCCCGGTCGCCCAGCATCTCGGCATCGTCGATGCGGTCGTCGGACGCATCGTCGCTCTTGCCGATCGGCAAATTGCCAGCCACGAAAAATGCGCTCAGTGCACTCGCCAGTTGCAGCTTGTTCTTGATCGACAACTCGATGTTGATGCGCTCGATGCCGTCGGTGTATTCGCCCATCCGGTTGAGCGGAATCACGACGTCTTCATTGATCTTGAAGGCATTGGTATGCTTGGCGATCGCCGCCGTACGGGCCCGGTCGAGCCAGAATTTCTTGCGTGATTCCGGGCTGACGGCAACGAAGCCTTCGCCGACGCGGGTATTGGCGATGCGCACCACTTCCGAAGCGGCTTGCGCAACCGCGTTTTCATCGTCACCGACAATGTCGCCAAACAATGCCATTTTCGGTAACACGCCGCGCTTCGACTTGGTCGCATAGCCGACCGCGCGCAAATAACGCTCGTCCAGATGTTCGAGACCGGCCAGACGCAGCGTGCTGTACATCTCGCCCTTGGCTGGCAAGCCATCGAGGTACGTCTTGATTTCGACGATCGACGGAATTGCATCGCGCGCCTGACCAAAGAATTCCAGACACACGGTACGCGTGTGCTTGGGCATCTTGTGCAAGATCCAGCGCGCCGATGTGATCAAGCCATCGCAACCTTCCTTCTGTATACCCGGCAAGCCGGACAGGAATTTGTCGGTCACGTCCTTGCCCAGACCTTCCTTGCGGAAGCGACGGCCGGCAATTTCCAGCATCTCGGTCTTGAACGGGGTATTGCGCTTGGCAGCATCGCGCGGCGTCGGGTTGCTCCATTCGAGTTTGAACTTGGCCACCGGCGCATCATGGATCTTGCCCAGGTTGTGTTCGATGCGCGTCACATCCAACCAGTCGCCATTCGGGTCGACCATGCGCCATGAGGCAAGATTATCCAATGCGGTACCCCACAACACGGCTTTCTTGCCACCCGCATTCATTGCGACGTTGCCACCCACGCACGAGGCTTCGGCCGACGTCGGATCGACGGCAAACACGAAGCCGGCTTTTTCAGCGGCATCCGAGACGCGCTTGGTGACCACGCCGGCGCCCGAATAAATGGTCGCGTATTCCCGCGTCAGGCCAGGCAGCACTTGCATTTCGACATCGCCCAGCGTGATCAGCTTTTCAGTATTGATCACAGCTGACAGCTTGGTCAGCGGCACGGCGCCGCCCGTGTAGCCGGTTCCGCCGCCGCGCGGGATAATGGTCAGACCCAGTTCGATGCACCCTTTGACCAGGCCCGCCATTTCCTCTTCGGTATCCGGCGTGAGCACCAGGAAGGGATATTCGACGCGCCAGTCGGTGGCGTCGGTGACGTGCGCGACGCGCGTCAAACCATCGAACTTGATGTTGTGTTTTTCAGTATAGCGACCCAGCACCTTGATGCTGCGTTTGCGCAAATCGTGCGTCCGGCGAAATTCGTCACCAAAATCGGCGACCGCCTTGCTGGCGGCGGTCACCAGCGCCAGTACTTTCGCACTGCGCGCTTGTGCCACATCGGTCGCCAGAGCGCCGGCATCATCGTGCAGATCGACGTTCAGGCGGCGCTTGTCGACTTCGGCCAGACGGTGATGCAACGCCGAGATCAATTCCTGGCGCCGCTTCGGGTTGTCGAGCATGTCATCTTGCAAGTACGGATTGCGCTGTACCACCCAGATGTCGCCCAGCACTTCGTACAGCATGCGCGCCGAGCGACCGGTTTGACGCGCGCTGCGCAACTCGTCGAGCAAATGCCACGACGCCTCGCCGAGCAGCCGGATCACGATCTCGCGATCGGAAAATGACGTGTAGTTATAGGGGATTTCACGCAAGCGGCTGGGGGCCGGGCCATGCGGGGTTTCTGAGAGCAATGCGGTGATCTGTGCGGGGGCGTTCATAAGTATATGGTGGACTGTCTAACCCTAAAGGATCATTTTAGCGTATTGCGCCGCACCACGCCCGAACACCCCCAGACCCGGCCAGGGTTAAGGCACGGCCCGGGCGTACGCCAGCGCGGCAGTGGCGTGCAGGGTAAAATCATGCCGCCTGATAACTTTTTCAAACCGGACAAGCTCCTTGGTCACACCAGCATGCGCCCGATGCGCAGCCACAGCGCGTCCGGCACATACAGCAGCAGGATCGTCATCACCAGATAGCGCAGCAGCTTGCCGATCGCCATATACATCAGGCTGGACCAGAAAGGCAGCCTGAACCAGCCAGCGAGCGAGCACAACGGATCGCCGACGATGGGCAGCCAGGCCAGCAGCATCGTCTTCGGGCCATGCCGGCCCATGCGGACCAGCCAGTCACTTTCGCGCGCATTGGCAAACGCCCCCTTGGCGCGGTAACCGAGCCAGTAATTGACGGCACCGCCCAGCGTGTTGCCCGCCGTCGCCAACAAAATCACCGGCCAGAACAGCAATGCGTTCGCCTTGATCACAGCGAACACCGTCGGCTCGGAACCCAACGGCAGCAGCGTAGCGGCGACAAAACTGACGATGAAGACCGAAGTGAGTCCCGTCTCTGGCACCGCCAGCAGCTGCAGCAGCCAGGTTATTGCAGATGCAATCATCGAAGTCTTTAAGAAGGGCGAAAGGCGTCCTTTATAATAAAGGAAAATAAATGCTTGCACGCAACGTGACCGAAGTTCATGCGCTCCCGGCAATACGGACAAGCATCCCATTCCAGAATATCTGGCCCAGACGTACCTTTTCATTGCTTGCAGACCATGACCACCGACTATCTAAAGAAAATCCTGACCGCGCGTGTCTATGACGTGGCAATCGAATCGCCGCTGGAACTGGCGCCTACGCTGTCGCAGCGCTTTGATAACAAGATTTATTTCAAGCGCGAAGACATGCAAAGCGTGTTCAGCTTCAAGCTGCGCGGCGCCTACAACAAAATGGCGCAGCTCAGCGCGGTGCAATTGAAGCGCGGCGTTATTTGCGCATCGGCCGGCAACCATGCCCAGGGCGTGGCGCTGTCCGCAGCCAAACTCGGTTGCCGCGCGCTGATCGTGATGCCGACCACTACGCCGCAACTGAAGATCGATGCGGTCAAGGCCCGCGGCGGGGCCAGTGTCGAGATCGTGCTGTTCGGCGAGTCGTACACCGATGCGCACAGCCACGCAATGACGCTGGAGCAGGAACACAAGCTGACGTTCGTCCATCCATTCGATGATCCCGACGTAATCGCCGGCCAGGGCACCATCGGCATGGAAATCCTGCGCCAGCATTCCGGCCCGATCCATGCAATTTTTGTCGCGATAGGCGGCGGCGGCTTGATCAGCGGCATCGCCGCCTATGTCAAGCAAGTACGCCCGGACATCAAGATCATCGGTGTGCAAACCGTCGATTCGGATGCGATGGCGCGCTCGATCAAGGCGGGCAAACGCGTCACTTTGAGCGATGTGGGCCTGTTCTCCGACGGCACCGCAGTGCGCCTGGTGGGCGCAGAAACCTTCCGCCTGACGCAACTGTATGTTGACGACATCATCCTCGTCGATACCGATGCGGTCTGCGCCGCAATCAAGGATGTATTTCAGGATACGCGCAGCATCCTGGAACCGGCCGGCGCGCTGGCCATCGCCGGCGCCAAGGCATATGTCGAGCGCGCCAGCATGAGCAAGCACCCGATCAGTAATGAAACCTTGATCACGATCGCTTGCGGTGCCAACATGAATTTCGACCGCCTGCGCTTCGTCGCGGAGCGCGCCGAACTCGGTGAGTCGCGCGAAGCGCTGTTCGCCGTCACGCTGCCCGAAGAGCGCGGCAGCTTCAAGCGTTTTTGCACGCTGGTCGGGCCGCGCAATGTGACCGAATTCAATTACCGGATCAGCGATGAAAAGCATGCCCACGTATTCGTCGGCGTGCAAACGGCCAACCGCAACGAGTCGAGCACGCTGTCCGTCAACTTTGAAGAGCATGGCTTCAAGACGCTGGACCTGACACAGGACGAATTGGCCAAGTCACACGTGCGCCACATGGTCGGCGGCAAGAGCGCGCTGGCGCAGGACGAATTGCTGTACCGCTTCGAATTCCCAGAGCGCCCGGGCGCGCTGATGCGCTTTCTCAACAGCATGGCACCGAACTGGAATATCTCGCTGTGCCATTACCGCAGCCAGGGTGGCGACGTCGGCCGCATCCTGGTCGGCTTGCAAGTGCCACAAAATGAAATGGCGCAATTCGCCCAGTTTCTGGCCACGCTGGGCTACCGCTATTGGGATGAAAGCAGTAATCCGGTCTACCAACGATTCCTCGGATAAGCAATGCCACCCTCCTTGTCACCATTTGGACAGAACACATGACTAACACCGCCAATATGTCGCAGCTGGGCAAACCGGCCACCTACCGCAGCGACTATGCGCCCGAACTGCTGTTCCCGATTGCGCGCCAGGGCAAGCGCGACGAACTGGGCCTGAACGAAGGCTTGCCACTGCCGTTTTTTGGGGTCGACATCTGGAATGCCTACGAACTGTCGTGGCTCAACCTGCGCGGCAAGCCGCAGGTGGCGATCGCGCGCTTCACGGTGCCGTTTGACTCGCCCAATATCATCGAATCGAAATCGTTGAAGCTGTATCTGAACTCGCTGAATCAGACCCGCCTGGCAGACCCGCAAGCGTTGCTGGCCTTGCTGCAAGCCGATCTGGCGCAAGGCTGCGGCGCGCCGGTGCATGTGACGCTGACGCTGGCCGATGCGTTCGGGAACCTAGAGATGGGCCAGCTCGATGGTGTGCTGCTGGACCGCCTTGATCTCGACATCAGCGACTATTCGCCCGCGCCGCAGCGGCTATCGGCACCTGGCGGCGCACTGCAGGTCGAAGAAAAGCTGGTGTCGCATTTGCTCAAGTCGAACTGCCTGGTGACCGGCCAGCCCGACTGGGCCAGCGTACAAATCCACTATGTCGGGCCACAAATCGACCAGGAAGGATTACTGCGCTACCTGATCGGCTTTCGCGAACACCATGAATTCCACGAACAATGCGTCGAACGCATCTTTGTCGATATCTGGCGTCGCTGCGCGCCGCAAAAACTGGCGGTCTATGCGCGCTACACGCGCCGCGGGGGCCTCGACATCAACCCGTGGCGCAGCAATTTCAGCACCGGGCAAGGCCCATCGAATCTGCGTAATGCGCGCCAATAAGGCGGCAATTGTGGCAACAACTTGCGCCGCGGATGATCCGCGGCGTCCAATAATTTCTCATGGTAAACTTGATCTGGCAAGCCAGCTCTGCAAAATGATGTTGCACGGCTTGAAAACAAGCCTATAATTCTGCTCGCAAGCCCCATTTTGTGCGCCGCACCATTTTCTTTAGTGTTATGACCAATCTCAGCAAAATATTATCTCCTGAAAACGTGTTGCTCGATCTCGAAGTGTCCAGCAAAAAACGTGCATTCGAACAAGCAGGCTTAATTTTCGAAAACAATTGCGGCATCGCGCGCTCTACTGTTTCCGAAAATCTGTTTGCCCGCGAGCGTCTGGGTTCAACCGGACTCGGCCACGGGGTAGCCGTACCGCACGGCCGCATCAAGGGCATGAAGAGCTTGAAGTCGCCGCTGGCCGCCTTTGTGCGACTGGCCGATGGCATCCCGTTCGAGTCGCCCGACGGCAAGCCGGTAAACCTGCTATTTTTCCTGCTGATTCCCGATCAAGTCACGCAGCAGCACCTGGAAATACTGTCTGAAATCGCCGAAATGTTTTCCGATGAAGCGCTGCGCGCTGCGCTACTATCCGACCCGGACCCGAAATCGGTACACGCCCTTATCGTCAATTGGCAACCCAGCCTGCAAACGGCGGGTTAAACTGGTGATCGCCATCAATATGATTCAATGCATATTGACTGAAGGCGCATTTTCACTGGAGGCTGACCATGCTGCAAACCCCGCTCACGATACAGCGCCTGTACGACGATAATCGCGAGAGTTTGCAACTGGGCTGGTTTGCCGGATTTCCCGGTGGCGAACGCCTGATCTCCGGCGATGTCGCGTCGGCTGCCGACCAGGTCGGCCATCTGAACATGATCCATCCGGGCCGGATACAAGTGTTCGGCCATCAGGAAATCAATTATTACCATCGACTCAAGAGCGGCTCGCGCAATCACTTGATGATCGAGCTGATCGCCGGCGAACCGCCCGCACTGATCGTCGCGCAAGGACTGGAAACACCGCCCGACATCCTCGCGCTATGCGATGAAAAAAACATCCCGCTGTTTTCAACGCCGCTGCCAGCGGCGCAAGTGATCGACTTCCTGCGTGTCTATCTGTCGAAAAAACTGGCACAGCGCATCATCATGCATGGCGTATTCATGGATGTGCTCGGCGTCGGCGTGCTCATTACCGGCGACTCGGGCCTGGGCAAGAGCGAACTCGGCCTGGAGCTGATTTCGCGCAGCCACGGTCTGGTGGCCGATGATGCAGTCGAGTTTTCACGCATCGCACCGAACATGGTCGAGGGGCGCTGTCCTTCGCTGTTGCAAAACCTGCTGGAAGTGCGCGGATTGGGCTTGCTCGACATTAAGGCGATCTTTGGCGAAACCGCCGTGCGTCGCAAGATGCGGCTCAAGCTGATCGTCCACCTGGTGCGCCGCAGCGCGCTGGAGGAAGAAATCGAACGCCTGCCCTTCAACTTCCCGACCGAAGACGTGCTGGGCTTGCCAGTGCGCAAGGTCGTGATCCCGGTCGCGGCCGGTCGCAACATCGCCGTGCTGCTGGAAGCTGCGGTGCGCAACACCATCTTGCAATTGCGCGGCATCGACACCTTGCAGGAATTCATGGAGCGGCAAAGGCTGGCGATGAGCGGTGACTGATATGGATCAGACGGCGCTACTGCGTGGCTTGGGTTATCATGGCCCCATGCATATCGTCCTCATCACAGGAATCTCAGGCTCCGGCAAATCGGTCGCGCTCAACGTGCTGGAAGACGCCGGCTATTACTGCGTCGACAACCTGCCACCGGTGCTGCTGCTCAGCCTGGTCAGCACTCTGATCACCCAAAATACCGACGCGCTGGCCGTCGTTGTCGACGCGCGCAGCGCCGACACGCTGGCGAGTTTGCCTTCCGCAGTATCGATCCTGAAGCAGCAGGGCCATGACGTGAAGGTAATGTTCCTGACGTCGACGACCCATGCGCTGGTGGCGCGTTTTTCCGAAACCCGCCGCAGCCATCCTTTGTCGCACGATTTCCGGCCCGGCCAGAACCCCGCTTCGAGGCGTACGCTGATCGAATGCATTACCGAAGAGCGCGAACGCCTGTCGTCGATCGACAAACTGGGCCATGTCATCGATACGTCAGGACTGAGCGCGAACAAATTGCGGGCCTGGATCAAGGAGTTGGCGGCGATCGAGCACGCGCCGCTGACGCTGTTTTTCGAATCATTCGCCTTCAAGCATGGGGTGCCGCTGGATGCCGATTTTGTGTTCGACGTACGCGCATTGCCCAATCCATATTACGACTTGCTGCTGCGTCCGCTGACCGGGCGCGATGCGCCGGTGATTGCTTTTCTCGAAGCCCAACCAAGCGCTGCCGACATGCTGGGCGACATACGCAACTTCATCGAAAAATGGCTGCCTTCATTCAAGACCGATAACCGCAGTTACCTGACGGTGGCCATCGGCTGCACCGGCGGCCAGCACCGTTCAGTCTACATTGCAGAACAACTGGTGCGCCATTTTCATTTGACCGAAAGGGTCGTGCTACGCCATCGAGAACAGCCGTAGCCGGCACAATCGCCCCCTCAGCGCTGAAAAGCAGGTCGCAAAAAAGGGCGCGTAGCGCCCTTTTTTGAAACAATGCCAAGCAATCAAGGCCGGCTATGCAGCGGCAGTGTCGTAGTTTTCAGGCAGATGCTTGATCGCCTCATGCCCATGGTCCTGGACCTTGGTCTTGTATTTCATGACCTGACGATCAAGCTTGTCAATCAGGATGTCGATCGCCGCGTACATGTCGTGCGACAAGCTCTCGACATAGACGGTCTTGCCTGACATATTCAGCTTGATTTCAGCTTTCTGACGTTTTTCTTTTTCTGTCAGGTTATCTACCGTCAGAATGACAGCGATATCGATCACTTGGTCGAAATGGCGTTTTACTCGCTCCAGTTTTACTTGTACGTATTCCCGGATGGCCGGTGTCACTTCGAGATGATGTCCGCTGATTGTGAGATTCATACACACTCCTAAAGATGATTTCTGGTTCGTGCGAGATGTTCCGATCGCAGAGGAACCCACAAGGACTTGCCACAAAAATCGACTACAAGGTGATTACAAAATAACGCCAAAACAACTACAAGTCTAACTACAAGTGTGACTACAAGTATAACCACAAGTGTTACTACGAGTATAACCACAAGTGTGACTACAAGTGTAACTAAAAGTGTAACTAAAAGTATGACTACAAGGATTTGCGCAGACTAACCGGAGGTATGCGCAACGCTTCCCGGTATTTTGCGACCGTGCGGCGCGCAATAACCATGCCTTGTTCCCCCAGCATATCTGCGATCTTACTGTCAGATAAAGGACTTTTTGAGTCTTCAGCTCCTGTCAATTGCACGATAAGTGCCCGAATCGCCGTCGATGAAGCTTCGCCCCCCGCTTCGGTGGCGATGTGGCTGCCAAAAAAGTATTTCAACTCAAACATGCCATGCGGGGTCAGCATATATTTCTGAGTCGTCACCCGAGAAATAGTGCTCTCGTGTAAACCCAGTGTATCAGCTATTTCACGCAACACAAGGGGACGCATGGCGACCGCGCCATGCGAAAAGAAATTCTTCTGGCGCTCAACGATCGCTTGCGCGACCCGCAAGATGGTGTCGAAACGCTGGCGCATATTCTTGATCAGCCACTTCGCTTCCTGCAATTGCGCTCCCATCGCGCCTTCGCCTTTGCCCTGCTTTAACAAGTTCGCATACATCGAGTTGACGCGCAGACGCGGCATCACATCGTTGTTCAGCGTAACTTGCCAGCCATTGCGGGCACGCTTGACGATGACGTCGGGCACCACGTAATCGGACCTGTCCGACGCAAAAGTGGCGCCCGGGTGAGGATTGCACTGACGAATCACCGTTTGCGCCTCACGCAAGTCTTCATCATCGCAATCGAGTGCCTTTTTCAGTTTATTGAAGTCGCGCTGCGCAAACCAGGTCAGGTGCTGCTCGACGATCCGCAATGCCATGCGCCGCGTCACCATGGCAATGTGCGGCAAACGCTTGATTTGCAAGGCCAGGCATTCCGATGCATTGCGTGCGCCGACGCCGGCCGGATCAAAGCTTTGCAACAGCGACAACGCAGTTTGCAACTCTTCGATTTCGATGTCGAGTTCCAGCGGCAAACGCTCGAAGATCTCATTGAGCGGCTCTTCCAGGTAGCCGTCTTCATTGAGCGCATCGATGATCAGTTCGACCAGCGCACGGTCGCGCAACTCTTGCCGCGTGACCCGCATTTGCTCCATCAGGTGCTCGCGCAGCGTGCAATGGCTCGCCTCCAGCTGGGGCCGGGAATCCTCGTCGTCGGGCGCCTTG
>JBLHNV010000076.1:0-10150 GCA_047623125.1 Janthinobacterium sp.
GGCATCGTCATGGGGCTGGGAGTGGCGGCCATGCATTACACCGGCATGTCTGCGTTGAAAATGCAACCGGCCATCATTTACACTGCCAGTACATTTGTGCTCTCCATCGTCATTGCCATTGCCGCCGCAACTGGCACGCTGCTCATCATCTTTGCCGGCGAAAAAACCGGATTTTCGCCATTGATGCAGCAATCGCTGGGTGCCGTGACCATGGGCTTTGGCATTGCAGGCATGCATTACGCCGGCATGGCGGGCGCTGACTTTGCCATCGGCAGCATCTGCTCGATCGATGGCAAGAGCGTCAAGCCGATGCTGCTTGCTTTTATCGTGACCTCGGTCGTGTTGGTGCTCTTTAGCGCCGGCGCACTCGTAAATGCGATCGACCGCCGCACTGCGTTGGATCGTTTGCGCGCCGCGCATGCGACATTGGAGGAGAGTGGCACGCAACTGCGATGGGTGAAGGAAAAGCTGTCCGGGATACTGGATTCGATTCCGACGGTGGTCTGGTCGATCTCGGCCAGCCATGAATTGCTGTACATGAATCCGGCCGGGGAGCGCATTTATGGTCGCTCGGTAGATGAATTTTTGGCAGATCCGTATTTGTGGCTCAATATCGTTCATGCCGATGACCGTGTGCGCGTCATGCATTGGCTGGAGCGCATGTTGACGACAGAAACCTTGAGTCTGGAATACCGGGTTGTGCATCCGGATGGCACCGTGCGCTGGCTGGAAGACCGGGCCCGGACCGTGCATGATGCGCTCGGCAATGTGATCCGGTTCGACGGCGTCGCGGCCGATGTTTCAGAGCGCAGACGCAACGATGAACATATCAAATATCTGGCCAACTATGACATGCTGACCGGGCTGCCAAACCGCAACCTGTTGATGAACCGGCTAGAACAATCGTTGCGTCAGGCCCACCGTACGCACCAAAAAATGGCGCTGCTCTTCCTCGATATCGATCGTTTCAAATACATTAATGACAGCTTCGGCCATTTGTGCGGCGACGCCTTGCTTATTGGGTTCGCTGCGCGGCTGAAGTCGGTGCTGCGCGAAATCGATACAGTGGCGCGTTTTGGCGGCGATGAATTCGTCATCATACTGGCAGATATCAAGGAACCAGGTAACGTTGACAAAATCGCATCAAAAATAATCAATGCATTTTTGATGCCCATGTCGGCCGATGGGCGTGAGCTGCATGTGACCACCAGCATCGGCGTGAGCATTTATCCCGATCATGGCAATGATGCCGATACGCTGCTCAAGAATGCCGATGTGGCGATGTACCGTGCCAAGGAGCGAGGCCGTAACTGCTTTCAGTGTTATTCCTCCGCGATGGGAGCGAAGGCGTTGGCGCGCCTGACGCTGACTCATGCCTTGCGTCAGGCGCTGGAAAGAAACGAATTCGAGCTGTACTACCAGCCTCAGGTCGAGTTCAGCAGCGGGCGGGTTCACAGCATGGAAGCGTTGATTCGTTGGCATCACCCGGAATTTGGTTTTGTGTCACCGTCGAGTTTCATTGAATTGGCGGAAGAAACCGGATTGATCGTTCCGATCGGAGCATGGGTACTGAGGACGGCGTGCACCCAGGCCAGCGCCTGGCATCGGGCCGGGTATCACCTGAGCATCGCGGTCAATGTGTCCGGTCAGCAATTTCAGCAGAGAAATATGCCGCAACTGGTGCGGGAGTCGCTCGCCTTTGCTGGCCTCGATGCGCGATTTCTGGAGCTCGAACTCACTGAAAGCCTGTTGCTGAACGATTCCGATCCCATCATCGATACCCTCAATGAATTGAAAGCGATCGGAATCGGCTTGTCGATAGACGATTTCGGCACAGGTTTTTCAAGCCTGAGTTACTTGAGCCGATTTCCGATTGATCTCATCAAAATCGATCAATCGTTCATTGCCAATCTGTCCGGGAAAACGGCGTCTGCCTCCTCGATATCGATCACCCGCGCCATCATTGCGCTGGCCAAGGCGATGGGCTTGAAAACCATCGCCGAAGGCGTTGAGACGCAGGGGCAGCTCGATTTTCTGCAGCAAAACGGGTGTAATGCGATGCAGGGTTACTATTTCAGCCGCCCGCTGCCAGCCGATCAAATCGACATGCTGCTGGAGTCGGGCACCCGGTTATACCGCGGCAGAATTTGCGACCCTGTACCGCTTGCCTTCGACACAAAAATTGGCCAGCCTGCGCCAGATATTGACGGCGCCGGCAGCATGTAACTGAGCTTGAAGTGCGCGCGCAAATTGGTGCATGCGTGGCTACTGCGCTCTTGGCGCAACATGCTGGCGCCTGAAAAACAGGTGGTGCTGCGTTATTGTGGCAAAAATATGTGAAAATCCCGGTTTTCAATTGTAAAGAGTGCGCCCAGTGAATGCACTTTTGTCATTTGATACACGCATGTTACGGAGTGGCCATTAGTGTGATGACACAAGATACGCAAGTTGTTATTGTCGGGGGCGGATTGGCGGGGTTGTATGCAGCACTCCAATTAGAGCAAGCCAACATCCCTTATGTTTTACTGGAAGCGCAGCCGCGCTTGGGCGGCCGTATATTGTCTTTGCCGCTGGCGGACGATAGCGCGTTTGGCGTTGATTTGGGACCGACATGGTTCTGGCCGCATCAGGCGCGCATGATGCGGCTTTGCCGCGAAATGGGTGTGCGCGTCTTTGAGCAGCATGTTGCCGGTGATGTGTTGCGCCAACAGAGCCCGTCACAGGTCACGCGTCACGCGGCAGGAGCACCCGCGATGTTGTCATATCGGCTTGAAGGCGGCATGCAGGCGTTGGTCGGCGCCGTCGCAGGGCGGCTAAATCCGTGCAGTCGCTATCTGGGGCACGCGGTAACGCAGCTGGAGCGTCGTCATGATGACTGGCTGGTCACGGCACACCACGCTGGCGCACCACGTCACTTTTCTGCGCAACACGTTCTGCTGGCGGCACCGCCACGCAAACTGATGCAGCATCTGGATTTGTCGCCGTGGCTGCCCGCGTCGCTGTCGGCGGCACTGGCAGCAACCCCCACCTGGATGGCTGCGCAGGCGAAATTTGTGGCGGTCTATGCCACACCGTTCTGGCGTCATGCCGGCTTGGCCGGGCAGGTCTACAGTCGCGTCGGGCCGATGGTGGAGATCCATGATGCATCGGCTGCCACAGAATCGGGCTATGCATTGTTCGGTTTCATCGGTGTCGCGCCCAGCGTGCGAAGTCAGCATGGCGCGGATGCGATGAAAGAGGCTTGCATTCGTCAACTGACAGCGGTATTTGGCGTTGACGCACAGCGCCCTGTTGCGACGTACCTGAAAGACTGGGCACTGGACGACTGGGTGGTCAGCTATCAGGATCTGACGTCATCACCGCAGCACCCCGCCCTCGATTTATCGGCATGGTTGCCCGACCTGAAGCGCTTGAATCTGCATTTTGTGGGCAGTGAATTTTCTGCCGAGGAGGGGGGCTATCTTGAGGGCGCGCTGTGCGCAGTGGAGGCATTCACGCTGGCGTCGGGACTCGGCGCCGCTCGTTGAGTTCGTTCAGTTTGCCTGGTTCGGTCGATTCCTGAGCGCCAGTACTTTATCTATCACTGGCACCCCCACGTGCGCTTCGATTGCTGCAGCCATGCCAGTTAACCGGCGCCAACGAGGAGGATGGCTTGCGTTCAAGCCGGTCAGCGGTCGTCGGTTGGCGCGTCGCTCCCGGTCTGGCGCTGGCCCAGGAGGTCGTGCTCATCCAGAATCGCGTAGATGATTTCGGGATTTTTTTCGAGGCAGCGGCGCAGCGCCGCGGGGATTGCTTGCCTGGTTTTCTTGCACAGGCCGGGGCGTTCGATGATTTCGATCCCGAGGCCCCGCGCGGTACGCACCTCGCGGATGCCGCGCGTAATCCGGATCGCAATGCCAAGTTGTTGCTGCATCCGCAATTGAAGGTTTTTCAAGTCAGCGTGGCTGGCGATGTTTTCAATGCGCGCGATCAGTTTTTTTTCTTCTTCTCTGGTCAGTCTCAGAATGCGCAGGTCGCCATCGGGATCCATCAACAAGCGCTCCCGATCGCATACGCAAGCTCCTGGCGGGCACTCCTTGCGCATCGGAAACGGGTCTGCTGCTGGTACGCCTGCTTGTGCCATAGGATCACACCAGGGTGAGTAATGAGGAAGTTTTTTGAGCGATACGCTCAAGTATCGTTGGCGCGGGCGCGGCTGTCAAATGGCTGCCTGGGCATGCAAGGTCAAGCCTCTGGTGAGCGACCATGGTGATCAAGCACGATGAACGCCGGTGCGCTGTTTGTTTGCTGTTTGTTGTTTGTCATTGTCGCTGGCAGGTTATGCAAGGCTGCCGGTGTTTCTCAACATAACCATGAGTTTTTCTGGCAGATCAGACATTTGATGTGGACGCTCTTAGGGAAGCGCTGATCAATTGACGATTTTGGCGCGCCATAGACTTTTGGCGAGGCGAATTCATCCATCCGCCGGAATTCGGCACCAATGTGCTGAAAAGTAGGTTTTATTCGTTGAATTTGCCGTGCATTTCGCGCTTTTCAGCGCTCAGGACGTACTTCGGGTTTTGGGTAGCGTAAACCGCCGGCCAGCCAGCACCAGATTAGCGAAGCCGAACAAGGTAAACAGTTGCGCGGTGTTCTTGGCCAGGCCACGGTAGCGCGTCCTGCGATGACGGAACAGGTTCTTCAGCACATGAAACGGATGCTCCACTTTCGCCCGCACGCTCGCCTTCAAAACTTCGAGTTTTTCGCGCATGCGGCCCAACTTGTTGTTCGGCAGCGCCTTGCGCTTGGAGCGCTTCATCGCCACGTGCCAGACCACGGTTTTACCCAGGTTCTCTTCCCGCTTTTCCACGCCCTGATAACCGGCGTCGCCGAGTGCCGCAATCTCGTCGCCGTGCAACAGATCGCCTGCCTGCGTGACATCGGAGACGTTGCCAGCGGTGCCGATCAAGGTATGCACCAGGCCGGACGTGGCATCGACGCCGATATGTGCCTTCATTCCAAAATGCCAGTCGTTGCCCTTTTTCGACTGGTGCATTTCCGGATCGCGCTGCTTGTCCTTGTTCTTCGTCGATGGGGACGCAGCGATCAGCGTCGCGTCGACGATGGTGCCTTCGCGCATCATCAAACCCTTCTCTGCCAGATGCCCGTTGATGGCATCGAAAATCTGGCGCGTGAGGCCGTTCGCCTCCAACAGATGGCGGAATTTCAGCAGCGTCGTTGCATCCGGTGCCGACTCACGATTGAGGTCGATTCCGACGAAACCACGGATCGCCTGGCTGTCGTAAATCGCATCTTCAATGCCTTCGTCGGACAGGCCGAAACACTGCTGAGCCACGTACATACGCAGCATCCGCGCCAAGCCAATTGGTGGACGACCAGCACCGACCACCTTAGGATAGAACGGTTCAATCACCTGGTGCAGCTTACCCCACGGCGTGACCTTGTCGATTTCGGCAAGAAAGCGATCACGCCGGGTCAGTTTCTTCTTCGCAGCGTATTCGAGGTCGGAAAAACTCTTTTGCATGATCGTTTGGTCAAGTGTGGGCGTAGCGTTATTGTCTCAGGTCTTGATGCCAGCTGGAATGGTTGCTGATGAATAAATCAGCGTTTCCTTAGGGACAATGCGCATCCACAGTACGCGTGAAATACGAAATACTTCGCTTGATTGGCACTTCGGGCATTTCATTACAATTTCTCCAGTATTTTTGATAGGCTGCAGCGTTAAGGATGCGCTTGATTTTATTGGGTTAGCAGAATATTATTACAATTAAGTAAATAATAGTTTATATATTAAAAATTGTCAACTAACAACTAAATTATTTTTTAAGTAATTATTTGATAGAATTTCTCGATTAATGAGAAACTTTTCCGGTGTCAATGACCCGGCGCTTGTTGCGCATGGGAGTGGCGTTGCAGTTGGTGTTTGACAGCGTGTTTCAAACCTGTAGGCAATGCCATGTTTCATGCGGCAATATCATTGCCCTGCGTATCAATGAAAAAGTTGATTCAGATCAAAATAGACAAAGTCGTCATTGAACGCGCAATCCATGTCAATCCAGGAAAGTCTGGGTCGAATAATCTGGTCAAAACAGAGGCGTGGGACCGGATGCCGCAGCCACCGATCGCCTGGATTGCCACTCCATGCTGCGCAATGTCTTGTTAATACAGGTGCGACCATGAACGACTCTGCGGCAGTGGCGCCACGCTCTGACTTGCAGCGGCTTGAAGCGAAGGGCTGGGCGCTGCTTGATCAAAACAAATATGACGAAGCGATCGATCTTTTTGGCAAGATTTTTGACCGGCAAACGGACAATATTGCAGCTTTTCAAGGAACGATTGCGGCGCTGCGCAAAAAACGCGATTTTTCTGCCGCCAGCACATTGCTGGCAAAGGCACTCGGACATCATCCCGCGCAGGTCGGAATATTGAGCGAACGGGCCTGGCTTTTGCTGGAGCAGAAAGAATACGATGCGGCCATTGCCGCCTTTGATGCCGTGCTGAAGGTGGCCCCGCGCAATCAAGATGTCTTGTTGTGGAAAATATCGCTGCTTTGCCGTTTGCGCCGGTTTGACGATGCAGCGCAATGGATGAGCGTCGCCGAAAAGATGTTTCCGCATCACCGGCGCGTATGTAACGAGCGCGGCTGGTTGCATTTCCATCAATTGCAGCAAGATGAGGCGATCGTTGTTTTCGAGAGCGTATTGCAAGAATATCCGCACGATGAATCGGCACTGCAAGGAAAAATCGCATCGCTGCGGACGACGGCGCGTTACGCCGAAGCGGCTGAACTGGCCGATGCTGCGCTGCGCGATCTGCCCGATAGTCCGGGAATTTATAGCGAGCGCGGCTGGATTCATTTCGAACAAGCTGGCTATGGCGAGGCTGAGTCGGACTTCAGTGTGGTGCTGACGCTGACGCCGGACGATCCGCACGCCCATGTCAATCTGGCATGGGCGCTGATGCGTCAGGAAACCGCTGCCAAGTTCGACGCTGCCGCGCGGCACTGCCGGGCGGCGCTGGCGCTGGATTCGCATTTGCCCGAAGCCCACGGCTGCCTGGGCAATATCGCGTTCCGGCGGGGACGGGTGCGCGAGGCCGAAGCCTGTTTTTTACGCTCGATCAAAGTTGATGCCAACAGCGGCAGCTATGCCGATCTGGGGGCGCTGTACATTCAGATGGGGCGCCATGACGAGGCCAGGGCCAGGCTGGAGCAAGCGCTGAAAAACAATCCCGGCGATGTCTATGCGCGCATCGAGATGGGCGAACTTTTTCTCCAGAGGGGAAAAATCGATGCAGCGGTGCGCGAGTTTCGCTGGGCGGCGGCGATCGATCCTCATCATCCTGGCCCATGCAAGGCGCTGGCGATCGGCTTGATGGAGGCCGGCAAACTGACCGAGGCGGAAAAGACATTGCGCAATGCGATACGCCGGCTCGATCAACAGCAGCGCTGGGAATTGCATCTGATGTTGTGCCGTTTGTTGGCGCGCATTGGCGATGATACCAATGATGTGCAGTGGTATGACGAAGCGCTGAAAGAGGTCAATACGGCAATACGGCTGCGGCCACAGCACACGGCGGCGTATTTTTATGGCGGCATCGTGCGCTTCAAGTTGGGCCATTACCGTACTGCGTTGAGCAACTTTCGGCGTTGCCTGAAGGATGACTTGCATCGGCTGGATGCGCAGCTGAATATCCGGCGCGTGCAAGCCTTGATATCCAGGGAAAAGAAGGGGCGCCGGGTCGGATTTTTTGCCAGCTTCTTTCTTGCCAGCGTCTTCCTGATTCAACTGATTGCGTTGTGGGTGCTGCGTCTTAATACCGATGCGGTCACCGATACGATGCTGACCGTGCTGCTGCCCATCTTGCTTGGGCTGATGGTGGTCGCGATTTTGTTACCGTGGCTGAGTCGGCTCAAGCTGACCGGGCTGGAAGCGGAGTTGAGCGAGCCGGCGCCGACGCAGCCGTCCGGTCCGAAAGGCGCCATCGGTGAGATCGGCTTTGGCAGCGTATCGCCAAAGTCGCTCTAGCAAGTGCTGTCCATCAAGCACTGTCCATCGAGCGCTGTCCCTCTTTTTGCGCATGGTACGGGTCATTGCTATCGACGTAGTGCCGATGCAAGCGCGGCCCCAGGCCCGTCAGCACTTCATAGCCGATCGTGCCGGCCAGGCTGGCCACGGCATCGACCGTGTGCTCAACGCAAATCAGATCGATCAGACAGCCCGGCGCAATGCAATGCGCCGGAACCGCGCTGACGTTGAAGGTGCTGCTATCCATCGACACTGTGCCGATCAGCGGGACCTTGATGCCGTCGACGATGGCGATGCCGACATTGCTCATGCTGCGCAGCCAGCCATCCGCGTAGCCGACCGACACAGTCGCCACTTGCTGCGTTTCGCTGGCGCTGTAGCGCACGCCATAGCCGACATGGTCGCCGCGTTCAATGGTTCGTGTCTGCAGCACTTTTCCCTGCAGGCGCACCACTGGATGCATTTGCTGTGTGGCATTGGGCGCGATGCCATACAGCGCCGCGCCGGGGCGCACCAGATCGAAGTGGTAATCGCACGACAAGAAGATGCCCGACGAATTGGCCAGACTGGCCGGGCAATGCGGCAGGCGCGCGCGAATCGCGCAAAAGCGCGCCAGTTGCTGTGCATTCATCGGGTGGTTGATCTCGTCGGCGCAGGCCAGGTGGCTCATTACGCAGCGCAGTTCGATGCCATCGAGAAAATGCGGATCGCTCAGCCAGGCGTCTATTTCCCGCGCCGCCAGGCCCATGCGCGACATGCCGCTGTCAACCTGGATGATGGCTGGCAGCGTGCGCTGCAATGCGCAAGCGTGGCTGCGCCAGCCTGATACTTGCTGCAAGCAGTTGAGCACCGGGATCAAGCCGTTGGCGGTGAAATCGGCCTCAGCGCCGGGCGGCGCACCATGCAGTACGAATATGTCGGCATCCGGCGCCAAGTGCGGGCGAAGTGCGATTCCTTCATCGACATGGGCGACAAAAAAATGACGGCAACCTTCCTGATACAAGGCGGACGCAACTCTGGCCGCACCCAGACCGTAGGCATCGGATTTGAGCACCGCCGAGCAGGCAGCCTGGCCGACGCGGCGACGCAGCAAGCGGTAATTGGCGCGAATCGCCCCCAAGTCGATGGTCAAGATGGCGCCGCTGCGGCGCGCGCTCGCGCAATCAAGCATGAATGTGGCTCGCGCGGACCGTGGTTTGGTCGCTGTCATAGCGCGCCATCGCCAGATCGTCGGCCCGGATCGCCGTGGGCCTGGCCGATATCAGGTCAGCGAGCAACTGTGCGGAGCCGCACGACATGGTCCAGCCCAGCGTGCCGTGGCCGGTATTCAAGAACAGGTTGCGCAGCCGGGTGCCGCCGACGATCGGTGCGCCGTCCGGCGTCATCGGCCGCAGGCCGGTCCAGAATGTGGCTTTGGCGCTATCGCCAGCGCCCGGAAACAAGTCGTTGACGACCATTTCCAGCGTTGCGCGGCGGCGCGGATTGAGGCGCAGGTCGAAACCTGCGATCTCGGCCATGCCGCCAACGCGGATGCGATCACCCAGGCGCGTTACGGCCACTTTATAGGTTTCATCGAGGATGGTCGAACTCGGCGCCGCTGCCGCATTAAGCACCGGTAGCGTGAGCGAGTAACCTTTCAGCGGGTAGACCGGGATGCCGAGCAAGGGGTGCAACAGCTTGGTCGAATACGATCCCAGTGCGACGACATAGGCGTCCGCTTGCACCAGTTCGGCGCCGCACTGCACACCGGCGATGGCGTCACCAGCCACGAGCAGGCTGTCGATGCTGACGTTGTAGCGAAACTTGACGCCCAGCTCTGCTGCCATGGCGCTCAGGCGGGTCGTGAACAATTGGCAATCGCCGGTTTCATCGTTGGGCAGGCGCAAGCTGCCAGCCAGCTTGTCCTTCACTTGCGCCAGCGCCGGTTCGGCGCGCGCCAGTTGGTCGCGCGTGAGCAGTTCGTAGGGCACGCCGGAATCCTTGAGGACCTGGATATCTTTTTCGGCATCGGCGAATTGCTTTTCGGTGCGAAATAATTGCATCGTGCCTTGCTGCCGGCCTTCATAGGTGATCCCGGTATCGGCGCGCAGCGTCTTCAGGCAGTCGCGGCTGTACTCGGCTAC
>JBLHNV010000077.1:0-10089 GCA_047623125.1 Janthinobacterium sp.
CGTCGGCTCGTCGAGGATGTACAGCGTACGCCCGGTATCGCGCTTTGACAATTCCAGTGATAATTTCACGCGCTGCGCTTCGCCGCCCGACAGCGTGGTCGCGCTCTGGCCGAGGCGAATGTAGCCGAGGCCGACGTCGAGCAGCGTTTGAAGTTTACGCGCGATCAATGGCACCGGCCTGAAGAATACATGCGCTTCTTCGACCGTCATGGCCAGCACTTCGGTCACGTTCTTGCCCTTGTATTGCACTTCCAGCGTTTCGCGGTTGTAGCGTTTGCCGTGGCACACGTCGCAGGGTACGTAGACGTCGGGCAGGAAGTGCATCTCGACCTTGATCACGCCATCGCCCTGGCATGCTTCGCAGCGCCCGCCCTTGACGTTGAATGAAAAGCGTCCGGCGCTGTAGCCGCGCTCCTTGGCTGTCGGCACGGTCGCGAACAGATCGCGGATCGGCGTGAACAAGCCGGTGTAGGTGGCCGGATTGGAGCGCGGCGTACGCCCGATCGGCGCCTGGTCGACGGCAATCACCTTGTCGAAATATTCCAGCCCGCTGATCGATTCGTGCGGCGCCGGTTCTGCTTGCGAACCGTACAAATGGCGCGACAAGGCCGGGTACAGCGTGTCATTGACCAGTGACGATTTGCCGGAGCCGGACACGCCCGTCACGCAGGTCAGCAAACCAACGGGCAGATGCAGCGTGACGTTCTTCAAATTGTTGCCGGTAGCGCCGGTAATCACCAATTGCTTGTCCGGGTTGGCAATGTGGCGTTTTTCCGGCACCTCGATCCTCAACGTGCCGTTCAGGTATTTCGCGGTCAGCGATTCGGTACTGCCGAGTATGTCTTCGAGCGTGCCCTGGGCGATGATTTCGCCACCATGGACGCCAGCGCCCAGACCCATGTCGACGACGTAATCGGCGGTGCGGATTGCATCTTCATCGTGCTCGACGACCAGCACGCTGTTACCGATATCGCGCAAGTGCCTCAGCGTTTCGATCAGCCGGTCGTTGTCGCGCTGGTGCAGTCCAATCGACGGTTCGTCGAGCACGTACATGACACCGGTCAGGCCCGAGCCGATCTGCGATGCCAGCCGGATGCGCTGCGCTTCGCCGCCCGACAAGGTGTCGGCGCTGCGGTCCAGCGACAAATAATCGAGGCCGACATTATTCAAAAATCTCAACCGCGATACGATTTCCTTGATCACCCGATCGGCGATTTCTTTCTTGGCGCCGGTCAGCACCAGGTTTTCGAAAAAGGCCAGCGTCTGGCGCAGCGGTTTGGCAGCGACTTCATAGATTGCGCGCTGCTGCTCGCCGCTGCCGATCTTGACGAAGCGCGCCTCGACCCGTAAGCGCGCCCCATGGCAGGAAGGGCATTCCTTCTCATTGATGAACTTGGCCAATTCTTCCTTGACCGCCATTGAATCGGTTTCGCGGTAGCGCCGCGCCAGATTCGTGACGACGCCTTCGAACGCATGTTCACGGATCACCACGCGGCCGCGCTCGTTGATGTAGCTAAACGGAATGACTTGCTTGCCCGAACCGTACAGCACCGCTTGCTGGGCCGGTTCCGGCAATTGCTCGAACGGCGTGTCGAGATCGAACTCGTAATACGTCGCCAGGTTCGACAGCATCTGGAAATAGAACTGGTTGCGCCGGTCCCAGCCCTTGACGGCGCCGGACGCCAGCGACAGGTTCGGGAAGGCGACGATACGCTTCGGGTCGAAGAATTCGATATGGCCAAGGCCGTCGCATTCGGGGCACGCGCCCATCGGATTGTTAAATGAGAACAGGCGCGGTTCCAGTTCTTGCAGCGCATAACCGCACACGTTGCAGGCGAACTTGCTTGAGAATACGTGTTCTTTTGCGCTATCCATTTCCAGCGCGATCGCGCGTCCGTCAGCGAGACGCAGCGCGGTTTCAAAGCTCTCGGCCAGGCGCTGCTTGATCTCGAGATTGACTTTGACGCGGTCGATCACGACATCGATCGTGTGTTTTTCGGTTTTCTTGAGCTTGGGCAAGTCATCGATTTCGACGATGCGCGCCGCGTGGGTGCCGCTTTGCACGCGAAAGCGCACGAAGCCTTGTGCCTGCATCTGTTCGAACAGATCGACGTGCTCGCCTTTGCGGTTGGCCACCACCGGCGCCAGAATCATCAGCTTGGTATCGTTTGGCATCGCCAGCACCGCATCAACCATCTGCGACACTGATTGCGCGGCCAGCGCATTTTCCGGATGATCCGGGCAATACGGCGTGCCCACGCGCGCATACAACAGGCGCAGATAATCGTGGATTTCGGTCACCGTGCCGACCGTCGAGCGCGGATTGTGCGACGTCGTTTTTTGCTCGATCGAAATGGCGGGCGACAAGCCTTCGATCAGGTCGACGTCGGGCTTTTCCATCAATTGAAGGAATTGGCGCGCATACGACGACAGTGATTCGACATAGCGGCGCTGGCCTTCGGCATACAGCGTGTCAAAAGCCAGTGATGACTTGCCTGAGCCGGACAGACCGGTGATGACGATCAGTTTGTTGCGCGGCAAGTCGAGATTGATATTCTTTAAATTGTGCGTGCGTGCACCGCGTATGCGGATCTGATCCATGTGCCTTGCTTTCGGTAAATAATGCATAACCACGTCTATCGAGCAAAAACGGGTCTTGAACGAGTCAGCCTACTACTATAACGGGGTTTGGGCCGGGGTGGGTTCAGCGGTATGTTCGCCGGTCGGCAAGTACGCAGTTGAGCGCCGCTTGCATCGAGGTTCTGCCGTCCTTGACCATCGCATAATGCTGTATATAATAACAGTGTTGCAGATGGGGTTTGCGTGGTTCGGAAGGTGTGCCGTGCAACGACAGAGCGCCGCACGCGGGCAGCGGAATCGGTCGCGTTGAATGGATGACTGGCTTATAATTCTGGTCTGGCAAAAAATATACCCGCGCCGCGGCCCGCCGCCGCCGCAGTTCAACAGGAGTTACTCATGGCATCAGTCAACAAAGTCATCATCGTCGGCAATCTGGGCCGCGATCCGGAAATGCGCTACATGCCCAGCGGCGACGCGATCGCCAACATCGCGGTGGCGACATCGTACAAATCGAAAGACCGCAACACCGGCGAGCAAAAAGAGCTGACCGAATGGCACCGCATCTCGTTTTTCGGAAAAATGGCTGAAGTCGTCGGCCAATACATGAAAAAAGGATCATCTATCTACGTCGAGGGTCGCTTGCAAACCCGCAAATGGACCGACAAGGACGGCGTCGAAAAGTATGCAACCGACATCGTCGCCGAAAACATGCAAATGCTCGGCGGCCGTCAGGGCGCCGGCGGCGATAGCCAAAGCGACGAAAGTAGCTATGGCGGCTACGAAAACAGCCGCCCGGCACAGGCGCCAGCGCCACGCCAGCAGCAAGCAGCTCCACCGTCACCACCGCGTCCTGCGCCAAAACCGGCGCAAAACTTTTCGCCGATGGAAGATGACGATATTCCATTTTGACGAGTACGTTTTCTGTAAAATGTAGAGAATAAACACCAAGCCCGCGCAAGCGGGCTTTTTTCATCTGCGGCTGAAAAAGCGACTCCAGAAGTAGCCGCAGCAGCAGGTGCCGGCCGACAGCAGGCTGCCCCAGACCATGTCGACGAGGGTGACCTCGATGGACCAGCCTTTCAGCGTGGCCAGGTTGCTCAGATCATACGTGCCGTAGGCGACCAGCCCGAACAGGGCGCCGAGCAGGGCGGCTTTGCGCCACGATGCCGCCGTGAGCGCGGGCATGACGCAGAAGGTCACAAGTCCGACCACGTACAGCACGTAAAACACCAGCGCTGGCACCAGGTTCGGTTGCGGCAACAGCAGGGGGCCGATGTAGGCCTGGTAAAAGGTTGGCGCGACGAAGGCCAGCCACACGAAGTCGAGCGCGCACATGGCCAGGGCGACGCCGGCGTAGGCGATGAGGTATAGGCGCATGATGATGTCCTTTATGGTGTTGTTGGTTTGACTTTACCGGTTGACGGCAGCTGCGGCGCTGTCATTTGCCAGCGCCGCAATCTTGCCGTTGAGGTTCAGATTGTGCCAGCGATTGACCGATACCGCCTGTTTCCGGTGTCGTCATGGCGGTCATTTTGCGCTACCGCGCAAGCGCAGCGCATTGCTGATCACCGACACCGAGCTCAGGCTCATGGCCACCGCCGCGATCATCGGCGACAGCAAGTGCCCGGTGAGCGGATACAGCAAACCGGCTGCGAGCGGAATGCCGAGCGCGTTGTAGACGAAGGCGAAGACGAGATTCTGGCGCATGTTGCGCACCGTTTCCAGTGACAAGTTTCTGGCGCGGGCGATCGCGCCCAGGTCGCCCTTGACCAGCGTCAGGTGGGCGCTGTTGATCGCCACATCGGTCCCGGTGCCCATCGCGATGCCGACATCGGCCCGCGCCAGAGCCGGCGCGTCGTTGATGCCGTCACCAGCCATCGCGACCACCTTGCCGTCCTGTTGCAGACGCTCCACCAGTTTCAACTTGTCCTGCGGCGTGACGTTGCCGTGGACTTCAAGAATGCCGAGCTTTTTCGCGACCGTCTGTGCTGTCGTGAGTCCGTCTCCGGTTGCCATGATGATGCTCAAGCCGGCGCTGCGCAGTTCCTCCAGCGCGGCCAGGGTGCTGTGTTTGATCGGGTCGGAGACCGCGATCAGGCCGGCCAGGCTGGCATCAACGGCCAGAAACATGACGCTGGCACCTTCGCCGCGCAGCGCTTCGGCTTGCTGTTGCAATGGCTGGCAATCGACGTTTTCGGCCGCCATCAGCGCGCTGTTGCCCAGCGCGATGCGCTGGCCAGCGATGCTCCCGCGCACGCCGATACCGCTGGCCGACTCGAACGCTTCAGGTTTGCTCAGTACCAAGTTGCACCGCTTCGCTTCATGGACGATGGCTTGCGCCAGCGGGTGCTCGCTGCCCTGGTCCAGGCTGGCGGCGATGCGCAGCACGTCTTGCTCGCCAAAGTCGGGCGCGGCGATGATCCGCTCGAATGCGGGTTTGCCTTCGGTCAATGTGCCGGTCTTGTCGACGATCAGCGTGTCAACCTTGTGCATGCCCTCGATTGCGGCGGCATCGCGAAACAGCATGCCCTGGGTTGCCGCGCGGCCGGTCGCGGCCATGATTGACATCGGCGTGGCCAGGCCCAGTGCACACGGGCAGGCGATGATCAGCACCGCGACTGCATTGACGAAGCCGAACACCCAGGCCGGTTCGGGCCCGAACAAGCCCCAGCCGAGCAGCGTCAGCAGCGCGATGCCGATCACGGTGACGACGAAATAGCCCGCCACGACGTCGGCGATGCGCTGCATTGGCGCCCTGGAGCGCTGGGCTAGCGCAACCATCTGGACGATGTGCGCCAGCATGGTCTGGGAGCCAATTTTTTCAGCCCGGATGACCAGGGCGCCGCTGGTGTTTTGCGTGGCACCAATGACCTTGTCGCCGACGTGCTTGCTGACCGGCATCGCTTCGCCGGTCAGCATTGCCTCGTCGATTGCGCTGTCGCCTTCGACCACGATGCCATCGACCGGCACTTTTTCACCGGGCCGCACGCGCAGCAGGTTGCCGATATGGACATGGGTCAGCGCGATATCTTCTTCGCTGCCGTCGTCGAGTATCCGGCGCGCCGTCTTTGGCGCCAGGCCCATCAGTGACTTGATCGCAGCCGAAGTCTGGGCGCGCGCCCGTAATTCGAGGATCTGGCCCAGCAGCGTCAATGAAATGATGACCGCGGCCGCTTCGTAATAGACGCCGACAGTGCCGCCGTGCGCCAGAAAAGCTGCCGGAAATACGCCGGGCGCGAATGTCGCCACTAAACTGTAGCCATAGGCCGAGGCGACACCGGACCCGATCAAGGTCCACATGTTGGGGCTGCGCTTGAGCACCGATTGCACGCCACGGACAAAAAAGGGCCAGCCAGCCCACAGCACGACGGGTGTACTGAGCGCCAGTTCAATCAGGTTTTGATACGGCAGCCCGGTCGGAAACAGCATGTGGCCGAACATCGCCAGCAGGAACACGGCGAACGACAGCGGCAAGGTCCACATGAAGCGGCGCCGGAAATCGATCAGTTCCGGACTTTCCCCATCATCGAGCGAGGGCATCATCGGTTCCAGCGCCATGCCGCACAAAGGACAGGCGCCGGGCACGTCTTGTACGATTTCCGGATCCATCGGGCAGGTGTATTGCGTGCCCGGTGCCGCTTCCGGTGCTGGTTCCTGTTGTTCCGGATGCAGATACGTTTCGGGTCGGGCGCGGAACTTGGTGGTGCAACCGGTGCTGCAAAAATGATAAACCTGTCCCTCGTACCGCACTTCCTTTTCCGGATTGGCCTTGACCCACATGCCGCAGACCGGGTCGTGAAAAGGTTTCAGTGGATCGGGTGCCGTGTCCTGGCCCGGGTGGTGATTCATCGCTTGCTCCTGGTCGCTATAGGTTGCAGGCGGTTTGCCGGCAACCCTGTTATGGCGGCGCTATTGCCGCACTGGTGGCGGGGTTGCCAACGGGGTTGTTAACTTAATCGCCTTTGTAATGCTGGTAGACCGAATGTTTGCCATCGGCTTGCACCAGAATGACGTCGTACGGGTCCTTGCGATGTGCTTCCATGCCGGGGCTGCCCAGCGGCATCGCCGGCACTGCCAGCCCGGTCGCTTTGGGCCGCTCTTTCAGCAGGCGCCTGATGTCAGTGGCAGGAACATGGCCTTCGAGCGCGTAGCCTTGGACCACGCCGGTGTGGCAAGAACCCAGAGCGTCGGGTATGCCGTGCTTTGCGCGATAGTCTGACGGGTTGGCCACATCATGCGCGCGGACCGTGAAGCCGTTTTTTTGCAGGTGTTCGACCCAGGCGCCGCAACAGCCGCAACTGGCGCTCTTGTAGACGTCGATGACGGGCGCGGCCGTAGTAGCGGCTGTGCCTGCGTTGGCGCCGGCGATGAGCGGCGCGCCAAAGGCGCCCGCCAGCATGACTTTCAATAGGTTTCGACGTTGCATTTTGTATCCTTGTTCAATGTTGAGTGGTGATGGCCTGTTCGGGGCAATGGTCAATGGTCACTGCCATGGCCGCCGTGGCCAACGGGTTTGCGCACGCTCAGTGTCGCGCTGGCACCGGCCGACGCGGTCGGGGCCGCAGAGTGCGCAGCGGGCGGCGCGCCTTGCCATTCGTAAGCGAGGCTGCCAGGCGGATGCTGGTACCATCCCGGGTCGCTGTAGTCGCCGGCTTTTTGGTCCTTGCGCACCTTGACGACGGTAAACATGCCCCCCATTTCGATGCTGCCGAATTGGCCGTCGCCGGCCATCATCGGCAACGTGTTTTCCGGCAGCGGCATGTTCATGCCATCCATCGTACCGCCGCGCTGACCCATCGCCATGTAGCCAGGCACCAGTTGGTTGATTTTTTCGGCGATGCCGCGCTGTGACACGCCGATGCCGTTTGGCACCGAATGCCCCATCGCATTCATCGTGTGGTGCGACTTGTGGCAGTGGAAAGCCCAGTCGCCCGGCTCTGTCGCATCAAATTCGATGGCGCGCATCTGGCCCACGGCGATGTCGGTCGTCACTTCCGGCCAGCGCGATTCGGGGCGTGTCCAGCCGCCATCGGTGCCGGTGACGACGAATTCATGGCCGTGCAAATGAATCGGGTGGTTCGTCATCGTCAGATTGCCGACGCGGATGCGGACCTTGTCCCCCAGGCGCGTCACGATCGGATCGATGCCCGGGAATGCCCGGCTGTTGAATGTGAATAAATTGAAATCGAGCATCGTGCTCGTTTTCGGCGTGTAACGACCCGGTGCAACGTCATAATTATTGAGCAAGAACACGAAGTCGCGGTCCACCTTCATGAATTGCGGATTCTTCGGGTGCGTGATCCAGAAACCCATCATGCCCATCGCCATCTGCACCATTTCATCGGCGTGCGGGTGATACATGAAGGTGCCGGGACGCTGCGCGACGAACTCATAGACGAACGTCTTGCCGGGCTGGATGCCGGGCTGAGTCAGTCCGGTGACGCCATCCATGCCATTGGGCAAGCGCTGGCCGTGCCAGTGAATGGTGGTGTGTTCAGGCAGGCGATTGGTGACGAAAATGCGCACCCGGTCGCCTTCGACCACTTCGATCGTCGGCCCCGGCGACTGGCCGTTGTAGCCCCACAGGTTCGCTTGCATGCCGGGCGCCAGTTCGCGCACGACCGGTTCGGCCACCAGGTGGAATTCCTTGACGTTATTGTTCATGCGCCAAGGCAGCGACCAGCCGTTGAGCGTGACGACCGGGTTGTAGGGGCGTCCGTTGGGTGGCACCAATGGTTGCTGGGTGGTGGCGGCGTTCATCGTGACCGCTTCCGGCAGCGAAGCGGCGCCGATACGGCTGACTGCGCCAGCACCGACGATGGCTGCTGCGCCCGTGAAAAAATGTCTGCGTGTAACCATGATAATTCCTTGCTAATGGGCCGGGGTTGCTGCAACCCCGGCCTTGATTGTTTGAGCCTGGCTGCCACTGCTGCTGCTGCCGCCGCCGCCATTGATGGCCGCTTGCATTGCGGTTTGTGCGATCCAGAAGTCGCGTTGCGCTTCGATCGTTGCATTCACGCTGGCGATCTGGTCCCTGGAGTCGGACAGTAACTCGAAGACGCTGGCCAGCATGCCGTTGTAGCGCAAGAGCACTTCATCCGAAATCTTTTTACGGAGCGGCAGCACTTCGTCGCGGTAGTGCGTAGCCACATCGTAAGCGGTGCGATAGCCTGAATAGGCGACCCGTACTTGCGAGCGCGCCCGCACGGCGATGTCTGCCGTATGGTGCAGCGCTTGCATGTAGCGCGCCTCGGCTTTTGCTGTACGAGCAGTGCCCCAGTCGAAGATCGGCAATTCCAGCGCTATCTCGTAACCCTTGGCACGCGCTTGCCCGGTCGAACTCTTGTCGGTATAGCCGATGTCGAGCACGTTGACGAAGCCGGTCGCCCGGGACAGGCCCAGCGCGCTGGCCATCGCTTCAGTTTCGCGTCTGGCCATCTGGATATCGAGCCGCTGCGCTATCGCCAGCGCTTCGATATCGGCCATCTTGTTGGTCGCAGCCGGCAAGTCCGGCAGGCGCTGCGGCAGCGCGAATTGCGCGTCATCGCCCCACAAGCCCAGCAGGCGGGTCAGTTGTTCGCGCGCGGCCAGCGCCAGGTGGCGCGTGCGCGCCAGTTGCGCTATGGCCTCTGCGTAAAACACTTGCTCGCGTGCCTGATCAAGCCGGCTCCAGTTGCCGACACTGGCCAGGCGCTGCGCCAGTTCGGCGGCCGCGTTGGCCGCGTTCGCCACTTGCTCGGCATAGTCGGCGCTCTGGCGCGCCGCGACTGCGTTGAAATAAGCGATACGCGTATCCGTCACCAGCTGAACCGCTTGCGCTGCCGCAGCCAGTTTTGCCTGTTCGAAGCGCCGCCCTTCAATATCGCGGCGCAGCGGCATCGTCAGCAACCCGGCCACGTCGAACATGATGCTGCGGTCGATTTCGACCTCGCCGCCGCCACTGGTACGGCCATATGAAAACCCAGGATTGCGCAAACGGCCTGCCTGTACCAGATCGGCTTCTGCGACGCCGAGTTCGGCCAGCGCACCTTGCAAGCCGCGGTTGCTTAGCAATGCGATCTGGGCCGCCGAATCCGGCGTCAACGGTTGCGCCGCAAGTTGCAGGACTGCGGATCGGGTAGCAGCGGTGTCTTGCGTGCGCTGTACCGGTTGCCCGGTGCGCTCACGGGTCATTGCCGAAACGTCATCGATGCCGCCATCGCCAGAGAATGTTGCACAGCCAGACAACGTGGATGCCGCCAGCGCGAGTGCCAGCATGTTCACATGGCGCCTCATTGATGGCCTCCGTGACCGGCATGCGGATCGGCCTTCGGTGCAGGCTGCGGATGGCCTGCGTGACCGGCGTGCGGATCGGCCTTGGCTTCAGGCTGCGCATGGCCTGCATGACCGGCATGCGGATCGGCCTTGGCTTCAGGCTGCCCGCTGCCTGTTGCAGGCATGTGCATTGAATCCGGCATCGGCATGGAATGGGTCATCGGCGTGGAGTCGGTCATCGGCATGGAATGGGTC